>NZ_JBFAKV010000027.1:42277-126003 GCF_040655895.1 Streptomyces sp. NPDC050264 | reverse complement strand
AGCCGCAGTCCGGTGAACGTCTCCACCCACACCCGCTCGGCCCTCAGCACTCCAGGCATACACCGGAGATGCCCGGTCCACGGCCTTGTGCAACACGCTTTAGGCAGTACCGCGGTAGTTGCTGCCTGTTGCGCTGTCGGACGTCCTCGGCTGCGAAAGCGTCTTCGACGGTGCCTTGTGGATGTGGAAGCCACCTGCTGGGACGGACAGCCGCCGCCCGGCGAGCAGCACGCGGACCGTGTTACGCCGAGGCGTGGCGCGGGTCGGCCTTCGTAGGTGTGGCGCTGCGCAGGAAGTCGCAGACGGCGTCGCGATTGCGGGTCAGCGCGGCGATGCTGGCGTCCATCTGCTCGACCTCGCGGGCCAAATTGGCGGCCAGTTCCTCGTCGACGTGCGGCCGGAGCCGGGGGCCTGAGCCTTCGAAACAGGGGACGACGATACGGATGACGCGGGTGGACAGGCCGGCGGCGAGGAGGTCGCGTACCTGCTCCACCCGTTCCACCGAGGACTCGGGGTAGGAGCGGTAGCCGTTGCCCTCGCGCTCGGGGTGCAGCAGGTCCTGTTCCTCGTAGTAGCGCAGGGTCCTGGTGGTCACGCCGGTTCGGCGCGCCAGCTCGCCGATCTTCATTGCCTCACCCTGCCCACCGCCCGAAGGCCTACGTTCACGTACATGTCAGAGTCTACGGCCCCGTGCGGGGCTGGGGTTTTCCGTCGCATCGCTCGCAGCATTTGACCTTCACGTCAACGTAAAGGTTTAGCTTCGGGAGAAGTCGGCGACACACGCCGCCCGGCGAGCACATGCACCACATCCCGGAGAGAAGACTATGCAGTACGACCGTCCCACCCTGTTCGAACCAGTCCAGCTCGGCGCACTGTCGCTGTCCAATCGCATCGTGATGCCACCGCTGACCCGCAGCCGCGCTCTGCCCGACGGCCGTCCGGGCCCCTCCGCCAAGCTGTACTACACCCAGCGCGCTTCGGCCGGGCTCATCGTCTCCGAGGGCACCGCGATCTCACCCGAGGCCATCGGCAACCCCAACATTCCCGGCCTGTGGAACGACGCGCAGGTCCAGGCGTGGAAGCCCGTCACCGACGCGGTCCACGACGCAGGCGCGGCCATCGTCACGCAGCTGTGGCACACCGGGCGTGCCTCGCATCCGAGCCTGCAGCCCGGAGGCAAGGACCCGGTCGCACCCTCCGCCATCGCGATCACCGGACTCACCTTCGCCCGCGACGGGCGCACCCCCTATGTGACGCCCCGCGCGCTGGAGACCGAGGAGATCCCCCGGATCGTCGCCCAGTACGGGCAGGCCGCGCGGAACGCACGGGCGGCCGGCTTCGACGGTGTGGAACTGCACGCCGCCAACGGTTATCTCATCGACCAGTTCCTCCAGGACAACACCAACCAGCGCACCGACCGCTACGGCGGCAGCGTCGAGAACCGCGCACGCTTCCTGCTGGAGGTCCTGGACGCGCTGATCGAAGCGGTCGGCGCGGGCCGGGTCGGCGTCCGCCTCTCCCCGAGCAGTACCTTCCAGGACATGGCCGACTCCGACCCGATCGCGCTGTTCGGCTACGTCATCGACGCACTCGCCGAGCGAGACCTTGCCTACCTGCATCTGGTCGAGCCGGGGATCTTCGGCGACAACTCGGAGACCACGCAGCGGCCGGCCGACAGCATCGACAGTGCCTGGGTCCGCAAGCGCTACCCGGGACGCGTCATCGCCACCGGCGGCTACGACCGGCAGCGAGCACTGGACGTGGTGGGCGACGGCAACGCCGACGCCGTGGCCTTCGGCCGCGCCTTCATCGCCAACCCCGACCTGCCTCAGCGCCTGAGGACCGACGCCGAGCTGAACGAGGCCGACCGGGCGACCTTCTACGGCGGCGACGACCACGGTTACACCGACTACCCCTCCCTGGAAGCCGAGCGCCTCCTCGCCGCTCTGCGCGAGGGACGCTCCGAGCCGGTTCCCGGCCCGGAGCTCACCGCCGAGACGCCGCTGCAGCAGTGGCAGCTGGCCTGGGCCCAGCAGAGGGCGTCCGGGAACTGACCCGTTCACCCTTGCGCCCCGCACCGGCCCACCACGCCGGCCCCGCTCCACAGCCCTTCCGTACAGCCTTTCCGTGCGTACAGCCCTTCCGTGCGTACAACCCTTCCGTACGCCGGGAGGATGCGAGGAGAAGAAGCATGAACACAGCAGCAAGCACCCCGCGGCGAGCCGCCCTGGTGGTAGGCGGTACCGGGATCGCGGGCCGAGCCCTGTGCCGGGAACTGACGGCACAGGGCTGGCGCACCGCAGGCCTGTCCCGGAGCGTGTCCGCCCCGCGGGACGGCGTCGACGCCCTACGGGCGGATCTGACCGATGCGGAGTCAGTGCGCGAGGCTCTGGCCGGGCTGACTCCCACGCACGTCTTCTTCACGGCGTGGAGCCGCCGCCCGACCGAGGCGGAGAACATCACCGTCAACGCCGCCATGGTCCGTAACGTCCTGGACGCGGTGGGCCCGTCCGGGCACCTGCGGCACGTGGCGCTGGTCACCGGTCTCAAGCACTACGTGGGTCCCTTCGAGGCGTACGGCACCGGCGCGACCCGGGACACGCCCTTCCACGAGGACGAACCCCGCCTGGACACCCCGAATTTCTACTACGCCCAGGAAGACGAACTGTGGCAGGCCGCCGAGCGTTGCCGGTTCACCTGGAGCGTCCACCGCTCGCACACCATCATCGGGCACGCGCTGGGCAACGCCATGAACCTCGGCCAGACCCTGGCCGCCCAGGCAGCCCTGTGCCGCGCCGAAGGACTTCCCTTCGTATTTCCCGGCAACGAGGTGCAATGGCACGGCATCACCGACATGACCGACGCCGGCCTTCTGGCCCGCCAGATGATCTGGGCCGCCACGGCCGAGAATCTGCCCAGCCAGGCATACAACACCGCCAACGGAGACGTCTTCCGCTGGCGCTGGATGTGGCCGCGGATCGCGGAGCTGCTCGGCGTCGAGCCGGAGGGCTACGCCGAGCGGCCACGCCCGCTGGAGGAGCAGATGGCCGGCAAGGCCGAGGCATGGCGCAGGCTGGCAGAGCGCGAAGGCCTGGCCGAGGCCGACCTCGGCCGGGTGGCGTCCTGGTGGCACACCGACAGCGACCTCAACCGTCCCGTCGAGTGCTTCACCGACATGGCCCGCAGCCGCAGCGCCGGATTCACCGACTACGCCGACACCCTCGCCTCGTTCACCGAACTGGTCGCCACCCTGCGCGAGGAACGGGTGATCCCCGCCTGACCCCGATCGGGCCCCTTGGCTCAGGGACTCTCGATGACAAGGCTGATGCGGCCGTCTCACACTGCCGACTTTGCCCCGTTCCAGGATGCTTGGAGAAGAATTACCCCGAGCATAGATATCTCGCCCCATGCGGGAGCCGCCGATTCCGACGGCCCGGTCGGCGGGCCTCGACCTCAAAGCCGGTATACAAGGAGGCACCCCATGTCAGACGCGAAGCGCGTAGTCATCCTCGGCGGCCACGGCAAGGTCGCACTGCTCACCGCACCCAGGCTCACGAGCGCGGGCTGTTCCGTCGACTCGGTCATCCGTGATCCCGCCCAGAGTGCCGAGGTCGAAGCCGCGGGAGGCAATCCCGTCGTCCTCGACGTCGAGCAGGCGGGCGTCGAGGAGCTCTCGAAAGCCTTCGACGGCGCGCAGGCCGTGGTGTTCGCCGCCGGTGCGGGTGGCGGCAGCCCCACGCGCACCAACAACGTGGACTACGAGGCCGCCGTCCGCTCGATGGCGGCGGCCAAGGCGGCGGGCATCAAGCGCTTCGTCATGGTGTCCTACGCGGGAGCGGGGCACGACTGCGAAAAACTCGACCCGGACGACTCCTTCTACGCCTACGCGAAGGCCAAGCACGACGCCGACGCCCACCTGAGGCAGACCGAACTCGACTTCACCATCCTCGGACCCGGGAAGCTCACCCTCGAACCGGCGACGGGCACGATCCAGCTCGCGGACCCCGACGGCACGATCGGCGGCCGGCAGCCGGGCGACGATGAGGCCCACACCTCCCGGGACAACGTCGCCGAGGTCATCACCCACGTCATCACCGCGAACGCCGGGATCCGGCAGACCGTGATCTTCTACGACGGCCGCACACCGATTCCCGAGGCGATCCGGTGAGCCGCCACGCGTGACCGGGTCGTCGCCGATCGACCGTGGGCCTTCGGGCAACAAGCATCACTTGATCGCCGACCGGTGCGATACGCCGCTCGCGGTATCACTGACCGGCGGAAACCCGCACGATGTCACCCAGCCGACTCCCTCGCTCGACGTCCTTGCCCGCAACTACGACCGACGCGGGCGACCTCGGCTCCGGCCCAAGTGACTGTTCGCCGACCGCGGCTACGACGGTCTACTGACGGCCCGGCAGCGTGGCGAGTGCCTGGGAGCGCTGGGCGACCAGCTTGTCGTAGGTTCCGTCACGCTCGGCCCACCGGTGCATGTGCACGGCCTTCACGAGGATCTCGTGCGGTGTGGGCCCGGCTTGGAGGAGGCCGAAAACCTTGGTCGCGTAGTCGGCCGGCCCGAGGGCGTTGGGGTTGCTCTGCGCCTGTTCCGGCGTTGTGGCGACGGCCGGGGGGACGAGCTCGGAGACCTCGACGCCGGTGCCGTCCAACTGTGCGCACAGCGCCTCGGAGTAGGCGTGCACTGCGGCCTTCGAGGCGGCGTAGGTGGGCATGACCGGGAACGGCAGGAACCCGATGCCCGAGGTGACCGTGATGATGGTTCCGGCGCCGCGCGCGATGAGGTGTGGGGTGAAGGCGTCGATGACGCGGATGGTGCCGCCGAGGAGATTGACGTCGATGGTCTGCTCCGCAGCGCTGAAGCGCCCGGGATCGCGCAGGTCCTCTCGGATCATGATTCCGGCCATCGTCACGATCGTGTCCAGGTTCGGGTGGCTGTGGAGGATCGTCTCGCGGGCCCGGCCGACGCTCGCCTGGTCGGTCACGTCGACGGCGACGGTGTCGAATCCCTCGGCGGCGATCTGGTCGAGCAAAGCTGTTCGCCGGCCGCCGACGATGACGGTGCTGCCCGCCGCGGCGAAGACCAACTCGCCGGGCGGGCACGACGCCGCGAACGACGATGCGGCTTTGACAGGGCTGTCTACCGGCGCCGCAACGTCGTCGAACGCTGCTTCAACCGCCTCAAGCACTGGCGCGGCATCGCCACCCGCTACGACAAGACCGCGGCCTCGTTCGAAGCCGCGGTCACCCTCGCATCAACGCTCCTCTGGCTCCGCCCACTTTGAAGACACGCCATAGGGCCGCGACGCGGCTCGACGCGTCCGGAGCCTGGACGAACACGCGCGGCCGCGCGTTCTCGCGCTTCCTCGCGCTCTTGGCTGAGGTGATTGGTATGGAATCCGAACATATTGTTCGGCTCACGTATGGATCTGGGCCGTCCTCCGAACTGGGCGACCCGAAGAGCCGCTTTGCCGCGCTGTGTTGGCGAGGAACATCCCCAGCACCACCGGCACTCCGTCACCATCGCTCTCTGCGCAGTGCGCCGCGCGCCCGGCTTCCGGGAGCGGGATGACCTCTGCATGCTTCCTGGGTACTTGCAGGTGTCCTTTCCGGTCGTGGAAGCGGCGTGCGGCGGTCAGGTTGAGGTTCCACTTGTCGTCCTGACTCCGGCGGACCGGCCGTTCGTCCTCTCCGGTTTCTTCCACCCCCAGGACGCTTTCCAGCAGCCACTGCTGCGCGGGTCCGAGCTTGTCCCACCCCAACCGCTGCGCCTGCACCCAGGTGCCGAGGTCTTCGCCCTGCACGACCAGGACGCCGGCCTGACGGGGGAGGGTGCCGTCGGCGTCGAGGTGGTTTTTGGCGAGCCGGTAACAGCGCTGCCAGGCGGTATTCCACGCCGGGGCCCAGCCTGGGTCGATCGCGTCCAGGGCGTCCTGACGGCTCTCGGCCAGCCCCCAGGCGCCCGGCGCCACCGGCATGCCCTGTTCGTGCGCGGACGCGGCTTCTACGGCCTGCCGGGCGCCGGCGCGCTGGTTCTTCAGCCACACCCCGACCGGGAACCCGCCCGCGCGCACCGCGCTGACCGGGGCCAGCAAATGCCCGTGCTCCTCCGCCCAGGCACGGGCGGCGCGCAGGCCCTCGTCGAACGCGCTCTCGTGAGCGCTCCAGACCATGCCCAGCGCGTCCAACTGCCGTACCCGCTCGGCCTCGAGGAGTTCGGCGTTGTAGTACTTGCGCTGATCCGTGATCCAGAATCCGAGCGGAAACCGCGCCGGGGCCCAGTCGTCCGGCGTCACATACCGCTGCGGTACCTGCAGCACCTGGCTGTCGGTCTCTTTGAGGTACTGGATGCAGGCCTGGATGCCGCGGCGCTAGTGTCCTGCGCCGGAGATTCGTCGGCAGAAGCGGGCGAGGGAGATCTAGGTGATGCCCTCACGGGCCCGACGCACGAGCCCGACGGAGTTCGCGCAGCCGACGTGGCGCGGGGCTCCATCTCCGCGAGGCTGCCCTGCTCCCCGAACGCGTGTACCCGACAGATAACCTCCTCGGACCGTCGACGGCGGCGGGGAGGCGGTCCGCCACCGTTGCCCAACGCCTCGGTTGCCCGGCCGTGGGGCCGCGCGAATCGCCAGGACAGCCCCGAGAGGAAGGACGAGATGCCGGACGAACCGGAGAGCACCGGGCCGGAAGCTCCAGGGATGGAGAGCACCGGGCCGGAGAGCTCCAAGATGGTCGACTCTGGGCCGGCGGCCCCCGAGGTGGATGGGCCCCTACGACAGGCCCCCGCCCCCCGGCCTTCCGCGCCGGAGCGCCCGGGCCGGATGCGTCGGTTGTCCCGTAGCCGGAGTGGCATCGCTGTCATCGGCGCGCTCGTCGGGGCGCTGCTGGGGTCAGGCGTCATGGCGTGGCGCTCCGATGAACTGCCCTTCGTGGCGCGGGACGTGTGCTGGGGTTCGCTCTCGCCCGATGTCGAGCACGCGCTGTTCTCGGACACGGACGTCCGCAGCCGTGAGCTGCCGCTGCGCCGGGCCACAGAGGACCACATGCACACGGAGTGCAGCATGCAGGGGTTCGGGGCCGACGAGCTGGAGTCGGAGGTCACGGCGTCGGTGCGGACGCTGGGCGGGTTGCGGGGCGCGCAGGCATGGAGCTGGACCGAGGAGTACCTCTCCTCCCGTATGACGCCGCTCGGTGGGGGGATCACCGGCATGGCTTCCTCCACCCGGGCTTGGGTGGCGCTCCCCGCGAGCTGTGAGGAACGATCGTACGAGCCGGGCGAGAAGCCGCCGTTGCGGGTGGTCACCCTCGCCTCGGACGAGGCTGACCCCGAGGGCCAGAACGAGGTCGACGCGCGGCGGGGCCTCGACGCGATGTCCCGCGCGGTCGTGCGGTTGGCCAACGGGGTCATGGAGCGATACGGCTGCGACGGCCCGTACTCCGACCCGCCGAAGCTCCGCCGCGCCCCGGAGGGCAACGAGCTGCCGGACGTCGACGCCGACCGGCTCTGCGGGATCCAGGGCGTCCGACTGCCCAGGTGGGCTCAGGGGCCCGAGGCGGAGGTCGTAGGCACCACGCCGGGCACGGAGCCAGGCGCGTCCCCCGCGGACGGAATACGGGCGTGCGACGTGCGCCAGCCGTTCGGCCCGAACAGGCTCCGGCTGATGACCGTGGCGGAGCCGGAGCTGGCCGGCGTGGTCTCCCGGGTGCTCGGAAACCGGGCCACGCGTCTGGGTGGTGACGGGCAGGGCGCCTACGCGGGCGGCCTGAGCGTCTACACGGCGGACTGCCGGTCCGGGCGGGTCGCGTTCGTGGCGTATGAGCCGGGGAAGGAAAGCGAGTCGCACGACGACAAGTCACTCGCCCTTGCCGTTCTGCCGTCGTACGTCAAGGCGGAGGCGAAGCGCGTCGGCTGCGGCGAGATGAACGTGAAGGTGCCCAGCAACCCCGCGCCGTGAGGATGGCGGTTCGGAAGGGCAGCGGCCGCGGGCCCCGATTCAGCCTGGGTCTGACTAGGGCCCTGCGTCGGAGATCAATTGGCAGAAGCGGGCAAGAGAGTCGAGGATCTCTTCGGCTGTCTTGGTCCAGGTGAACGGGGTCGGGTTCGCGTTCCACTGCTTGCCCCAAGCTCGGATGTCGGCTTCCAGGGAACGCCCACTCTTGTGGGCACCGCGGCGGATTTTCTGGTCCGCGAGGAAGCCGAACCATCGCTCGACCTGGTTGATCCACGAAGAGCCGGTAGGTGTGAAGTGCAGGTGGAACCGCGGGTGTCTGGCCAGCCATGTCCTGATGGCCGGGGTCTTGTGGGTGCCGTAGTTGTCGCAGATCAAGTGAACCTGCAGGTGCCCGGGGACCTCGTTGTCGATCCTGATGAGGAACCTCTTGGACTCCGCGGCCCGGTGCCGGCGGTGGAGCGAGGTGATGACTTCACCGGTTGTGACGTCGAAGGCCGCGAACAAGGTGGTCAGAGCCTGTCCGTGAACCCTTGATCGGGAAGCTTTGGCCTCTGGTTGTTGTGGATTGGCGAGGGGGCGACCCTTGGGTTGTGGGGCCGGGGCTTGTCGTCGGCAGGAGGAGTGCCGCGCCCCGGTCGGTAGGGGGCGGTCATGCCCGAGGTGGGACACGTGAGTCGGCAGCGGTACGAGGAGATCGTGGCCGAGCTGCGGGAAGTGGTGAACGAGGAGTCCAGGGGCCGTTGGCTGGTGGGTGATCGGGCATTGGAGATCGAGCCGATGCGGCCGCCAGGCGGTGATGCCGGGTGAAGTGCTGCTGTCGGTGCGCGAATCGCTGTTCATGCTGGCCGAGGATGTCGGGCTGAACTACCGGACGGTGGAGTCGCGGCGGTGGACTGCCGCGCACTGGCCGCTCAAGAAGCGCCGGGCGGACGTCTCGTACACGATCCACCGGACCCTGGCGCATATCGAGGACGAAGACGAACGGTTCGCCGCGATCCACCGCCCGCCTCCGCATCCGCGTACCGGGCTGCGTATGTGGACGCCGGACCAGGCCAGCCGGCGGGTGGGACATCAGGTGGCTCAGCCCGTCTCACCCCAGGAGAAGATCAACGCGATCCACACTCTGGCCCGGGATGAAGAGGTGGCGTCCAAAGTCACCACCGACATGTTGAGGCGCCCGGATGTCGCGTTTCGGGCAATGTGTGACGACACAGGCCGCCATCAGGTCAACCACGCCCAGGTCGAGCAGTCCCGGCAGATCCGCGAAGCGCACGAGCGGGAGCTGACCGGCGCTTCCGAGCCCCCGCTTGCACCCACGGTCCGCAAGGTCACCCACGCCCTGGAGTTGCTGGAACTGGTCTCCGGCTGCCACGCGTTCGTCGCCAAGGCCGGCCGCATCGTTCCGCAGCTGCGCGGACGCCACCTGACCGACGACGAGAAAAGCGTCCTGGGCCGAACGTGTCGCAGGTGCGGGCCACCTGCGACTGGATCGAGCACGCCGTATCGACCGGCGACGTCGACATGGACGAGGCCCTGGCCCGCCTGCTGCGAGGCGAATAACGATGGTCCGCCGGTCGCGGCACAAAGGCGACGCGGCGATCCACCACGCCGAGGCCCTGCGCGCCACGCTCATGGAGGCCCGGCCCGCAGGACTGGAAATGCCGCAACTCATGCGCTCCACCGAGCGCACCCAGAGCCAGGTCCGCTCCGGACTGGCCATGCTGCGCGACTTGATCGCCGGCCAGGGGGTGCTGCCGCTGCGCTACTCGTGTTCCGACGGCTACCAGTTCACCTCCGACCCCCTGGAACTCCAGGAGTGCGAGGCAGGGATGGTTCACCAGAAGCTCACCGAGATCCGCCGCCTGCTCCCTGCGCGGCTGGATCCGCCAGGCCGAGGCCGATGCCGGCGAGCGCGACGACCGGCTCACCACCGACGAGCGAGCCGAGCTTGCGGCCCTGCGCAGGAGGTCGGACTGATGGTGGTGCGGTCGTGGTGGAGGGTGACGGTGCCGGTGTGCAGGCCGTTCCAGGCGGTGGCGCTGCCGTTGTAGCGGGTGGTCGTGCGGCTCCAGCGCAAGTTGCCCGAGCACATGGTGCCCAGGGGGTCGAGGTAGTGGTGGACAGCGGTGTCGGGGTAGCGGCCGCCGATCGTATCGGATACCTGCGCGAACGCGCGATCGGCCTCAGTGATCAGTCGGCGGACCTCGTCGGCGGCGTCGGGCAGGAGGCCGCCGTTGCGATACCGGAATCATGACGGCGTTGAAGATTTCACCGCCGAAGGCTTCGGTGCGCGGGGAGAACAGGTCGTTGACCGGCATGATGTGGCGGATGATCGCCTCGCGTGCGGTGGTGAAGTCGGGGTCGGTATCGAGAAGGTCAGTGAGGTCCAGGTCCAGGACGTCTTCGACGGCGATCTGGTAGATGCGCATGGCGATGGTGTAGCTGTGTGCCCGCAGGTAGCTGTTCAGGTCGGGGACTTGAAGGCTCTTGCGGTATTCCAGCTCTTCCAGGGTGGCGGCGAACCACGTGCGCCACTCGGCCAGGAACCGGTCGTAGACGCGTGGCGGCCTGTTGCGTTCGAAGGTGTCGAACGGATCGGCGAACGCCCGGCCGCAGGGCTGGCTGGAGGCCCGCCATTCAGCGACGATGTCGCCGAACATGCCGTTGTTCAGCAGCGAGAGGTCATCGACCTCGAAGAGCAGCGCGGTCATCCTGCTCGTGTGGAATACCCGCTCGGCCAGCGCTGGCGCGGGAAAAATCATTGCGTCCCATGCCGGGTAGCAGTGCTCCAGCAGGCGCTGCCGCGCCTGTTCGTCGGCCATGGGCAGGTACTTGCCGGTCCAAAGAGTGCTGCGCTCGTAGATCGTGGGGTATTCCGAGTGGATGCGTGTCTGCGGGGTGCAGGCCACCTCGCCCAGGTGGAAGCGGGCCCCGGGGGTGACATGAAACGACGAAGGGTGCGGATCCTTTGAAGTGATGCTCGACTCGGCGTGGCTTGCGGGTCAGTGCTGATCGTCGTGCCCGGGGCGTCTACTCAGGAGTTGGTTGGCAGCTCAACGACACGATGCGGGACGGGCCCTTTCCGCACTGCGAGTTGGCTGCCAAGCGCACTGCCCGTCGCGCTGAGGAGGCAGGAACTACCGGGCGGCTGGCGAGCCGTAAGCTCCCCTCGCGGACCCGTCGCGGTCACTCGAACCACGATCGATCCTGCGTTGCCCTGGCAGTACGCGGCGGCGAATCCGTGTGACACATTCGCGGGAGAGGACAGAGGCATGACGACGCAGGTTGTCCGGGCGCAACAGGAGCGGCCGGCCGGTCCCGGACAGGCCCTGGGACGTGGCACCGGGTTGCGGATTGTGCTCCTTGTGCTGGGCGCGCTCACGGTCTGGGCGGCAGGCGTGGCCAGCACCCTGCTCTATCAGCGAGCCACCACCCCGGACACCTCCGCCGTCGACGCGCAGGCAGCCAGTCTCGCCGAGAATCTCCGTGCAGACCTGAACGTGGGTTTCTACTCCGGTGGACGCACCTATGGGGGACAGTTCACACAAGGCACGCTCGTGGCCCAGGTCGAGACTCACGGCGGCGCTCTGCTGAGCCTGGACACCGGGCAGCGCCGCTCCGCCAGCACCGTTCACACGGCAGAGGTGATGCTGGGGCTGGTACCCCCCAGCGTGGGAACCGTCGCCGTGAACGCCTATCCCGTCCGTTGCTACCACTACACGTTCGGCTTCGGCGAACACAGCGTGAAATACAGCGCCATGCCCTGTCCGGATGCGCGGACCGATGGCAAGCCGGGAAGCCTGACCGCTCAGTTGGGTGCACTCCTCACGCGGCAGCCCACCAGCGTCAACGCCTACCGAGCGATGGCGACTTCAGGCTATGCGCACACGACCCAAGGGGCCCTGGACTTCCTCAAGGAGAAGAAGCTGATCACCGCGAGCGACACGGTGAGCAACGTTGTCGGCGAGGCCCAGGGAGCCGCCGTGTACGCCACCGCCCTGCGAATCAACGGCGTCTGCCACTACCTCCGCCTGGACTCCTCGCCCACCGCGTCCGGTCTGATCCCCCTGTGGGCCGCGCCCGCCGAGCAGAACACGTGCGACGCGAGCCAGGCCCTGGCCGCCACCGCCCTGTACGGGATCGACCCGGCAAAGGCTGGATGACGCGCCCTTGAAGACAGCCGCCGACCAGGCCTGCGGCGAACCGTCCCAGGCTCTCCACCCGCGCGCTGACGCGATCGCCGTCCACAACTCGGCATCGGCTTCCTCCGGCCCGGCCGGTCCGCTCCGTCCTCCAGGCGCGCGGTGCGGGAGTGATCCGAACACCCCGATCACGTCGACGTACCGGCTGTTTCCTTTCTAAGGATCCGCACCCGTCTGACTTCGCCAACTGAGACGTCCTCCTACGCCCTCCCGGCAGCGACTCCTCAACGCTCGCACCACCGGCATACTGGCAACGCTGCGCGCTTGATGGGGTGTCGCTCATGCCCGCAAGCGGGGGGTGGACACCGTCGGCCGGGCCTGAATCCGCCGGATGTGTGGAGTGCGCCTGGACCTCATTGACCGGGCCGTGGCCGGGCCGGGGCCTGCTTCGTTGCTCATCGCGTGACGATCGAAGCAGCAGCCCTGCGCGCGTATGCCGGGCATATGGGCAGGACCCGCCGGACCATGGCCTCCAGGGACTGTGTGTCTGCCCCCTGGACGTCCCGCCCGCGCGGCCTCTCCCACCGGCCATCCGGTACGTGATGCTCGCTCTCGCCTCGTGCACCATCGTCATCGGATTACTCTGCGCCATGCCGTAGGCAGCCCCCGCGCGGGGGCCCGGCGGGGGAGCCGCCGCCGAGTAATCCTGTCAGCACCCCCAGTTCAGATGCCGGCATGTCCGAAGTCCCGGCCCGGAAGCGGGTTCGTTGCGTGCGCGGAACTCATCTTCCTCCGCAGGGAGCGGTGTCCGCAGCTCGTGCGGGCAACTGCCGTCTGCGGTACGGGGCCGGGTTTTCGGTCGGGCCGGCGCTGCGCCCAGTGCGAGATCCTCGTCGAGTGTGCGGTCGAGCGCGGCGAACTCCCCGCGCAACACACGGATGCGCGGAGCCTGCTGGTGGCCGCCACGGCGCCGGTCTACCACCATGTGGTCCTGCAGCGTGCCGAGCCTGACCCGCGGCTCCCGGAGCGGTCGGCCGTGGCGGCGGTGCTGGCGGCCGCCGCGGGCCTTCTCCGCCGGCTGAGCGCGAGTCCTTCTACCTCCAATCTCTGTTGTTCATAGAATGGCCGGGTGGAGGACATCAACGCGATCGCGGCCCTGCAGGACTCGGTGCGGCGTCGTCTGTACGAGTACGTGGTGGCGCAGGGCCGCGAGGTCGGCCGCAATGAGGCGGCCGAGGCGGTCGGGGTGGCGCGCACGCTGGCTGCGCACCATCTGGACAAGCTGACGGAGGTCGGACTGCTGGAAAGCGGCAGTCGCCGCCTGACGGGCCGTTCGGGGCCGGGGGCGGGTCGCCCCGCCAAGGTGTACACGCTCGGCCGGACCGAGCGGTCGGTGTCGCTGCCGGCCCGCGACTACCGCACGGTCGCAGAACTGCTCGCCGAAGCCGCTGAACAAGCGGGCCTCGACGCCCGGCTGTTCACGACGGCCCGCCACCGGGGCGAGGCCGACCGCGGATCCGCGGCGCCCTGCGGGGGCCTGGAGGAGGCCATGGAGACGCTGGCTGCCCGGGGCTATGCACCGCACCTGGAAAGCGTCGAGGACACAGGCCCACGCGTCGTGCGTATGCGCAACTGCCCTTTCCGTCTGGTGGCCGACCGCTTCCCGCCGCTCGTCTGCGGTATGAACCTGGCGCTATTGGAGGGGCTGCTCGGCGGCGGGCAGGTCGCGGCCCGGATGGACGCCCGGCCGGGGGAGTGCTGCGTAGTGATCGAAGAGTCTAAAAACAACATTGATTGACATAGAAAAGGGGTCCATGCTGGGATGAGGCATGACCTCACTCCAACACGCCTTCCACCTGGCCGAGTTGAACGTCGTCACCCTGCGCCACGCCTTCGACGACCCGCGCATGGCGCACTTCGTCGAGCAGCTCAACCCGATCAACGCCGCCGCCGACAGCGCACCCGGCTTCGTGTGGCGGCTCGTGGCGGACGGGGAGGACGACGCCACCGGCCTGCGCCCGGCGGGCGAGGACGTCGTCGTGAACCTCTCGGTATGGGAGACCCAGGAAGCCCTGTGGGACTTCACCTACCGCAGCGGGCACCTGGAAGTGATGCGGCGGCGACGCGAATGGTTCGACCGGCACCTCCAGGCCCACCTGGTCCTCTGGTGGGTCCCCGCCGGGCACATTCCCGCAGTCGACGAGGCACTGGACCGGCTGGCGACCCTACGGGCCGACGGACCGTCCCCGCGCGCGTTCACCTTCGCCTCCTCCTACACGGCAGTGGAGGCTGCTGGCCCCCTCCCGGCAACATCATGATCACCATGACGGCCGGCGCGGTACGGCAGCCGGGGAGACCAGCCAGGGCCGTTGAGGTGTGGCAGCGCGCGCCGCGACCACCACAAGCAGGCCTCAGCCGGTCCTGACGTCATCCGGGACCAGTCCGGGGCGGGCGGCGACATCGATTCCGGCCGCCCCGGGGGCGGCCGGAGTTCGCCCGGACGCCCACGCAGGCAAAGTGAACTGGGTCACATGCTGTCACGGGGGTCGCGCAGGTGGTGTCTTGAGCTCGAACCGCTCGAAACGAGGGAGGCATCATCATGGTGGAGAACACCAACGTGGTTGTGGTGGGCGGCGGGTACGCCGGCGTCATGGCGGCCAATCGCCTGACGCAGCACAACGACGTGACCGTGACACTGATCAACCCGCGCCCCACCTTCGTCCACCGGGTCCGCCTGCACCAGCTGGTGGGCGGGACCGACGCCGCTGTCGTCGACTACCAGGAGGTCCTTGCGGAGGGAGTGCGGCTGGTGGTCGACAGCGTGACGCGGATCGACGCGGCCGGGCGGGGTGTGGAGCTGGCGAGCGGCGCTGCGCTCGGCTACGACTACCTGGTCTACGCGGTGGGCAGTGGCAGCGCCGACCCGCAGGTGCCCGGGGCGGCCGAGTTCGCCTACCCGATCGCCGGCCTGGAGGAGGCGCAGCGGCTGCTGCCGGTCCTCGACGCCGCGCCCGCATCGGCCGCGGTGACGGTCGTTGGAGCCGGTCCGACTGGCATCGAGACCGCCGCCGAGCTGGCGGAGCAGAGCCGCAGCGTGACCCTGGTCTGCGGTGGGGTACTCGGTCCGTACTTGCACCGGCGGGGGCGGCGGTCGGTGGCCGGGCGGCTGGCGGCGCTCGGGGTGAAGGTCATAGAAGGGGCTGCCGCGAACGTGACGGCGGTGACGCGTGACGCGGTGCGGCTCGCCGACGGCCGAGAGCTGCCCAGTACGGTGACCATCTGGACTGCAGGCTTCGGCGTGCCGGACCTGGCCTCCCGCAGTGCGCTGCGTACCGACGTCCTGGGCCGCCTGCTCACGGACGAGACGCTGACGAGCGTGGATGACGACCGCATCGTCGCGGCCGGAGACTCGGCGGCGCCGTCGGGCCTGCCGCTGCGGATGAGCTGCCAGACCGCGATGCCGCTGGGCGCGCGGGCCGCCGACACGGTGCTCAGCCGGTTGGCTGGGGAACGGCCCGAGCCCCTCAACCAGTCGTTCGGAGCGCAGTGCATCAGCCTGGGCCGGGGCACCGGCATCTTCCAGTTCGGTAACCGGTCCGATGTCGCGGTGTGGTTCCACATCAACGGTCGCCTCGGCGCGAAGATGAAGGAAGGCGTGTGCAAGGGCATCGTGAAGCACCTGGCCGATGAGGCGCACAAGCCCGGCGGGTACAGCCTGCACCGCATGAAGGGAGGCGCCGGACGCCGCGAGGCGCTGGAGGCCGTACGCGCCGAGGCACCGGCCATCGAACGGATTTCATAGATTCGAGGCGGCCGAGGGGGAGATGATCGACGCATGAGTGATGATCACGCACTTGACCGGGCGACCGAGATCTTCGTTGCCCAGCGCAACCTGCTCTTCACCGTCGCGTACGAGATGCTCGGCTCTGCGGCCGATGCCGAGGACGTCGTGCAGGAGACCTGGCTGCGGTGGGTCGACGTCGACCTCGGGCAGGTGCGCGACCAGCGCGCGTACCTGGTCCGGATCACGACACGGCAGGCGCTCAACCGGCTGCGCACGATGTCCCGGCGCAAGGAGTCATACGTCGGCCCGTGGCTGCCGGAGCCGCTGCTGACCTCGCCGGACGTGGCCCAGGACGTCGAACTCGCCGAGAGCGTGTCGACGGCGGTGATGCTGGTCCTGGAGACGTTGTCACCGACCGAGCGGGCCGTTTTCGTACTGCGCGAAGTCTTCGACGTCGGCTACGACGAGATCGCGGCAGCGGTCGACAAGACCCCGGCAGCTGTCCGCCAGATCGCGCACCGTGCCCGCCGGCACGTGGACGCCCGGCGCCCGCGCACGGTGGTTTCCCAGCGCCAGACGCGGGCGGCCGTGGAGTCGTTCGTGCGGGCACTGGAGGGCGGGGACCTGCAGGGGTTTCTCGACGTGCTCGCGCCCGACGTCGTCTACATGGGCGACGGTGGCGGGGTGAAGCACGCTGCGCTGCGGCCGATCGTCGGCGCCGACAAGGTGGCCCGCCTCCTGGCCGGCGGCTTCGGCAGGAACACGATCCCGATCACCTTCGGCCCCACCATGGTCAACGGCAGCCCGGCGCTGTCGGTCCACCTGAACGGTGAACTGGACAGCATCATCACCGCCCACGTAGAGGCAGGCCGCATCACCGGCCTCTACGCCGTCCGCAACCCTGAAAAGCTGTCCCGCATCGCATCCGAGACTCCACTCACCCTGCGATGAACTCCCATCGCGAGCCGGCGACTTGAGAATCAGACGCAGCCCCGGGCCTCCTGCGGCTCACCTCGCCTGACACCACATCGCCTGTTCAAGGGCGGTAAGTGACTCGACGACCGCCAGGCGCTGAGGCCAGAGGGGTGCGCAGGCAGGGCCGGTTCGGACTTCCCTGGGGAGTCGTCGCCGTCGAGACAGCCGGCCACGGCGGTAGCGGTCGGCAGGTTGATGCGGGCGTGGCCGAGTTTCTTGTGCAAAGAATCATCAACTCGTTCTGACTCTAGAGAAAGATCACGGGCATGGAAATCCTTCGGTATGTGTTCCTTGTCTTCCACCTCTTCGGGTTCGCCGCGCTCATGGGTGGCCTCTTCTTCCAACTGAGAGGGAAGGACCCGGTGGCCGGCAGTTACATGCTGAGCAGCGCGGTCGTCCAACTGGTCACCGGCGCGGGACTCATCTGGGCCCGAATATCCCTCAACCTGCCGGTAGCTGAGGCGAAGATGGGAGTGAAACTGGCCCTGGACGTCCTGGTGGCAGTGACCGCCCTGGTCGGCATGCGCAACAAGCGACCGTGGGCTTTCTACGCTGTGGGGTTGTTCACAGCGGCCGCAGCAGTCGTGGCCGTCGCATGGAAGTAGTGGCCCAGCGGGCCCGACCGCGTATTCGGGGGGCGACTCGCCAATGGCCGAGGTCAGTGAGACCGCTGATTGGTTGTGCGCCACGCACGCTGCGGTCGCCTTCGCCGCTGCCCGCGACCACGCTCAGATGCAGCAGGCCGTCGAGTTCCGCTTTGGGAAGCTGTGGTGGAGAGGAGAAGAGGGAATGGGTCAGGTTGCAGTAGTGGCGGAGGAATCCGCTGTGACGCTCCCCTCCGGACCGGAAGCCGAGGCATGGAGATTTCGCACAGTCGGCAACATCAGTACGACGGAATTGGCGATAACCTGCCAGCCGACACCGACGGCCAACACGAGGCCGATGCTGGTGAATTCGGCCAGCGGACCGGCGAGGGCGAGCCCTATTGGTCCTACCGAGTAGGCGCCGAAGGTCACGTACGACATCACCCGGGACAGGCTGTCCGCGGGAACGTGCTGCTGGATCGTCGTCATCCAGAGGCTGTTGAACACCGCGCTCGACACACCGGCCGCGAGCGCGGCAACGCACACCGTCCACAGCGGAGCGGAGAGGGCGAGGGCTGCTGAGGGCGCCGCCCACAGGAACGTGATCAGCGTGGTCACGACCAGTGGCCGGGACGGCCGCCGACCGAGCAGCAGCAGGCCACCGAGCAAGGAACCGGCGCCGAAAGTTCCGACGATCAGGCCCCATGCCTCGGATCCGCCGTAGTCGCGGTCCGCCGAGACGGGCCCGAGCACCAGGTAGGGCGCCCAGACGATCAGGTTGAAGAGAGTGAATTGGAGCGTGACGGCCCACAGCCAGGCGTAGGCCGTGAAAGCCCGCCACCCGGCTCGTAGTTCGGCCACCATGGAGCTGTTGCCGAGGCCAGGAGCCCGGTTGCCGACCCGCAGCATGAGCAGAGCTCCGATGCTGATCAGGTAACTGAGGGCGTCCACCAGCAGGACGGCGGCCGCGGATATGACCGCGACCAGTACGCCCGCGAGGGCCGGCCCCGCCACGCTCGCGACCGAATAGGCCATCCCGAGCAGCGAGTTGGCTTCGGGCAGCCGGTCCTTCGGGGCGATCTCCGGGACCAGACCGTCGAACGAGGGCCGGAACAGGGCCTCGCCGACACCACCGCAGGAGGCGAGCGCGAGGACTGCCCAAAGCGGTGCGGGGCCGGCCAGGAACAGCACCGCCAGGGTGCCCTGACTGAGGGCGCGGACAGAGTCGGCCGCCAGCATCACCCGGCGGCGCGGCAGCCGGTCGCCGAGCACGCCGGCGCCCAGGAGGAACAGCACCATCGGGGCGATACGGGCGGCCAGCACGAGGCTCAGATCAGTGAGCGACCCCCCGTTGTGCAGAATCGCGAAGGAAAGCGCCACGGACGCCATGGAGGTGCCGAGGTTGGACGTGACGTAGCCGACGAAAAAGACAGAGAACTCGCGGTCGCGAAAGACAACGAAACGCTGCTGGAACTCCGTCAACGGCTGACACCGTCCGCCGTTTGAAAGGAACTCTGCCGGGCGACCGCCGTCTGCGCCGACGGATCCAGCGTCGGCACCAACACCCGCCGCTCCTTCAACTGCCGGGCCGCCTCGACTGCCATCAGCGCCTTTCCTGAACCGGTCGCCGAGATGACCTGCGCTCGGGACCCTTCCACTGACTTATGTCTATCAGTCGCTTCCTGAAGAGCCCTCATCGATTCTGACTGCCGTAACCCGTAGCAGCTCACAAGCGCGGGGTCGCCCCTCAAGGGATGACCCCGCGCAGTATGTACCCGGCGCGCCCCCTCTGGGTGAGGACCAACCTCGGTCGTCGACGTATGGACGGGCCCGGCGTTGGAGCACAGGCGGGAGCTCAGAGCAGGCTTTTTCGCTTGCTGCGTGAGACGTAGCCGAGGGCCCAAGGCTCAGTTCGCTTCGTACACCCGGGGCATCTCTATGTGCCGGACGTTCTCACCCTGGATGGTCTCGGAGGGGGCTCGGTTCGTGATGACCCGCGTGCCCGTAGCTTGGGCGGCATGTCCGAGGTCCTGGAGGACGGATTTGATGACGTTGGCGTCGATGCCGTGCTGATAGGTGTTGTCGAGCATCAGGAGACCGGGGAAGGCGCACTCTTCGTTCACGTCATTTGCCAGGAAGAGGCTGGCGCAGCTGGAGGCGAGGAAGAACAGCACGCGTAGCTCTGCGCCGAGGATTCGGTTCCAGGGGCGGGTTCCGCCGTAGAAGGTGAGGTCACCGTCGCTGATGGTGACGTTCCCGTTGACCCATCTGTCCGCGGTACTGCCCCAGGAAGGAGTTCATGCGGTCTGTGAAAAGGGCGCACCCGTCGGCGCGTGCAGGACCGACGGCGTGATGCCGGGCTGATGGGCGGTGATGCTGTCGGCCTGCTGAGCTGACGCGACAGACTGAGCGGTTTCCAACCTCAGTGCCTGTGCCAGATTCTCCTATTCCAAGGCGCCTCCGATGGCTGTGACTACATCTGAGTCAGGGCCAGGACCCCAGCGTGAGGATAGCCAGGAAAACGCAGAGCGTGAGCTGCACCGTCCCGACAACGCGGTGCCCGATCCGCAGCAGCACGACGGCCGTTACGCCGACCGCCAGGGTTAGGGCGCCGTAGCCCAGCACTGGCGCCCAGTCCAGGGGCGGCATGCTGGTCGGTGTCTGTCCGGACCTGGCGTCCTTCCGGCCCAGTCCCCGGACGGCGAGCACGATGCCGACCAGCAGCCCGGCCGCCACGTCCGCCACCAGGACGAGGAGCAGGAGACAACCTGCGGTGAGGGCACCCTCTCCGCTGGAGGGCTGCTTGTCGGCAAGTTCGGGCATGACTCAACGATCGCCCGGAGTCCGCCCTTGCGAACGGTTCGTCGCCGACTCGCAACCCAGGCGTAGTCCGTTCTTCATGGGTCTGTCCGGTCCCGGCGACCTCTCATAGGCACTCAGTTTGGGCAGGCCAGGTAGAGGGTGAGGACGGCCTGAACAAGGCCGGTGATGCGAGGGGTGGAGCACCGTAGCTTGCGCAGGAGCCGCCAGGTCTTTCCCGGCCAGTACGTCGGCCAGCCGCGGTCGTTGGAAATGATCGCTGTCTGTGTTGCCTCACCGCGCGGTACACATGGCCGGGCTTCTTGGTCGTACGGCTTCGCCGTTGCGCCAGGCGTGGGGAGGGGAAGGTTTTCTCGGTGTACCGCTTCGCTGCTTGCTTGGTCGCGAAGGCGGCGTTCTCGTTGAGCCCCGCGGCCTGGCCGCGGTCCGGGCCGCGGTCCGGACCGCACGTCCATGAGCGCGGGGAAGTGGAGTAAAGCTCCCGGTCCACCGCCGCGTGCCCGCGCTCGTCGGCGTAGACCAGGTAGACGGCGACCTGGGAGTTCTCGATCCGCCCGGCGGTGCCGGTGTACTGGCGTTGGACCCGACGGTGCCGGTGCCCTTCTTCACGTCACCGGTCTCGTCGACGACCAGCACTGCGGCATCGTCGTGGAGGTGTTCGACGATGTTTCGCGCACGTCGTCGCGGACGGCCTCGGCGTCCCAGGCGGCCCGGCACAGCAGGTGCTGCATGCCGTGCGGGCCGGCTTCTCCGGCCCACTCGGCGATCGTCCAGCAGTTCTTGCGCGGCAGGTCCGACCGCAGACCCAGCGCCAACCGGCCAGCCCGCAGCCGGGTTCGACCCGCGTCGAACCGGCCCGCAATACGCCCCCATAGCCACCTCGAACGCCCCCGCCAACGCGCGGGATCTATGCTGTGACCTGCGGCCAACGTCTCTTCGTCAGTCCACACAACTCACGATGATCAACGGTGGCTGCAGCCGTCGAGGCACCGGCCCCGACCAGCAAGATCACGACCAGCAGCTGGAGCGCTAGGCGGTTTCGAGGAGTCGCTTCCGCATCAGGGCGGCGCTGGATTCGGTGAGCCAGTCCGCGAGCGTACGCAGTCCGGGGTGGATTATGCGCAGCGCCTCGATGTCGGCGTGCCAGCGTGATCCGGCTGCCCAGCGCTCCCGGACCTGGGCGATTTCGGGGTTGAGTGCGGCGGCCTCGGCGTGGGTGATCTGCTCGTAGCGCACCGCGGTACCAGTGGCCTCGCTGATTGCGGCAACTGCCTCGGCCGGGGTGGGGGCGTCCCCGGCCAGCTCCAGACTCCGCCCCGCGAACCGGTCTGGCTGGTCGAAGGCCAGCGCGGCGAATTCGGCGATGTCCTCCACCGCGATGAGCTGTACAGGTTCGTCCGGCGGGAAGATGTGCCGGTGCACGCCGTGGACGATGCCGTCGAGACCGAGGGGTGTCGAACCGAGATAGTTCGACATGAAACGCACCGGGCGCAGCACGGTCACTGACCGGATCCGCTCACGCAGGTGGTCCTCGATGCGTTTCTTCCCCTCGGAGCCACCTGGACGGCCCGGCGTGGACGCGATGCCCGTGAACACGGCGTGCTCGATCCCCACGGTGGCTGCGGCATCGATCAGTGCCCGGCCGCGGGCGATTTCCCGCTCCGCGTCGGAGCCGGCCGGCCCGAACGCCACGGGCGGTACGGCGAACAGTGCTGCTGCTCCCTCCAGCGCGGCAGGCAGAGTCGACGGGTCGTCGAAGTCGCCGCGGACGAGCTGGGCCCCGGCGGTTTCGAGTGCCTTGGCTGCGGGAGCGGTCGTGTCCCGCACAAGGGCGCGCACCGGTCTGCCGGCCGCCAGGAGCCGGTGTGCGGTGGCGCCGCCCTGCCGGCCGGTCGCACCGGTCACGACGATCAAGCGGTCAGTGGTCATGTCGTCCTCCGCCCCGGGATGGTCGGTGGGCACGGCGGGTTGGGCCCGGGGTCGATGTGGAATGCTGCACCCGGTTGAGTCCGACGGACAAGGGATTACGTGACATGGCCGCACCTCCCCAGGACCTCGGCCGGGCCGATGCCCGCCGCAACCGCACGAAGGTGCTCGCCGCTGCTTCGCGGGCGTTCGACGAGCACGGCCTGGACGTCTCGCTGGGCGTGATCGCACGGCAGGCGGGGGTCGGCGCCGGCACCGTGTACCGGCACTTCCCCAGCAAGGAGATCCTGCTGGAGGCCGTACTCGTCCAGCAGGTCGACGACCGGGTGGACGCAGCTCGACGGTGGGCGGCCCGCACTGACCCTGTCGCGGCATTCTTCGGCTTCCTCCTGGAGGTTGTCGACACCTCCCACGGACGCAAGCACGCGTGCGACGCCCTGACCACGGAAACGAGCTGGCCGCGCCCGGGCCTGGCCGCGTCGGCGCGACGGTTCCGTCAGGCACTCGACGAACTGCTCCGCGCAGCCCAGCAGGCCGGCGGGGTCCGCACCGATGTCAGTGCGGACGACGTCGCCGCGCTCACTGTCGGGTGCGCAACGATATGGGCCGCACACCGGTACCGGAACGGCGGCACCCGCATGGTGCGGCTGACGCTGGAGAGCCTGCGGAATCCCGCATCCGTCACGGAAGGGCGGGGATTTCGTGACGTGCCCGGCACGCTTCACGCGGTGCCCCGGTGCGAGGAGTGCGGGACCCGGCTCGAGGCCCGGGCCACCGGCCGCCCAGCCCGCTACTGCGGAGCGACCTGCCGACAGCGAGCACGTCGCCGCCGCCTCGGACCGGCGACGATTTCCTAACAACCTCGTGCACGATACGAGCGGTCGCCGCATCCGCACAGGTCAACGGCTCGGTCCTCGCGGCGGCACAAGCAGCTGACCTGCAGCGATTCTTATCGTGCACGAGGTCGTCAGGGCTAGCAGAGAATTAACTTGTGGGTTTTGAGTCTTGAAACGTCAGGCCAGCGCGCTGACCGTCCGCATGTTGTTCCCCTGCGAGCCCTGGGCGCTGTTTCTCGGATCATGTGCGGAGCCAGATGATGAGTGCTGCGAGGGTGACGGTGCCGAGGTAGATGTAGGCCCGCTTCTCGTAGCGGGTGGCGACAGCGCGGAAGCCCTTCAGACGGTTGATGGCTCGTTCGACGGTGTTGCGTTTCTTGTAGTGCCTGCTGCCGGATCCCGTCGGCCGGCCGCCCCGGGAGCCGCGGTTCAGTCGGTGCCTGCGCCGGTCACGCCGCTCGGGGATGGTGTGGGCGATGCCGCGTCGTCGCAGGTAGCGGCGGTTGCTGCGAGATGTGTAGGCCTTGTCGGCCAGGACGCGGTCAGGACGAGAACGCGGCCGCCCGACTCCGATGCGGGGAACGGCTATCTGCCGCAGTAGCGGCTCGAGTTGGGGGCCGTCACCGTAGTGACCGGGGGTCAGCAGGAGGGCGAGGGGCCGACACCGTCCGTCGGCGGCGAGGTGGATTTTGGTGGTGAGGCCGCCGCGGGAACGTCCCAGGCATTCGCCGAGGCGGCCACTTCCTCCAGCCGGACGGCCAGTCTTCGCAGCACCGGATCGACCTGGTTCGTCCCCGCGCGAGCCCCCTTTTGAGAAGCTGCGGGTGGCGGTGTCTTACGGGCGCCGGCAGCATGCTGATGGGCTCGCACCGCGGTGGAGTCCAGTGACACGTCCCAGTCGACCTGGCCCGCCGCGTCCTCGGCGGCCTGGATCTGCGTCAGCAGCATCTTCCAGGTGCCGTCCGCCGACCAGCGACGATGGCGTTTGTAGACGGTCTCCCAGGGCCCGAACCGTTCGGGCAGGTCCCGCCACTGCACGCCGGTCCGCACCCGGTAGAGCACCCCGTTGATCACCCGCCGGTGATCACTCCACCGGCCTCCACGCATCCCGCCCGGAGGTAGAAACGACTCCAGCCGATCCCACTCCGCGTTCGTTAAATCGCCACGGCCCATTCCTCCAGCCTGACGTCAACAACCCTGTCACGTCAGAGGATCCGAGAAACAGCGCCTAGGTCTGCCGCGATCTTGTGCGTTCGCGCAGGTAGGCGCGTGGCAGAGGGCGTTGGCAGACGGTGCAGGTGCCGGTCCAGCACCTCAGCAAGTCCTGGAGAGCATCGAGGGCTTGATAGAGGGTGCGCCCGGCGCGGGGGCTTTTGGGGAGAGTCGCTGCTCGGTGAGGAAAGCGTGGGCCCCGGTGGCCAGCGTGACGTGATGATGCCATCCCGGCCAGGACCGTCCCTCGAAATGGTCCAGGCCCAGGCCGTGCTTGAGTTCCCGGTAGTCGTGCTCGATGCGCCAGCGCGCCCTGGCCCGGCGGGCCAATTCAGTGAGAGCGGTGTCAGCGGGCAAGTTCGAGAACCAATATTCGGTGGGCTCATCGGCATCGTCAGGCCACTCAGCGAGGAGCCACAGATCGGGCGGCACGCCGTCCCACCAGCCCAGCTCCGAGGAGGCCCGGGATTTGAGGGGCCGCTCGATGGCTTTGCCTGCCGGCCGGACGCGGATCGCGGCGAAGCGGGAGCGCATCGGTCCGCGGGTCCCTTGTCGCCACGTCACCTTGGCGAGCGCCGCGCGTCCCAGGCCGGCCGCGTGAGCGGCCAAAGACGGTGCGGGTTGGCGGTAGCGGGGTTGCGGCCAGCAGCCGTTGATCCCTTTGCGTGGCGGTGCTGTGGGGGTCGCCGTGAAGGGATGGGCCGTGACATCGGAACGAACGGAAAGCACGTAGTGCAGACCGCGTTCGTCGAGCGCAGCCCGGAATCGTGCGTTGGTTCCGTAGACGGCATCGGCCACGATCACCCGTGGGGTCAGGTCCCAGGCGGCGAGTTCGTCGAGGATGTCCAGGGCGAGCAGCCATTTCTCCCGGTGCCCGACGCCCTCGGGAACGTGTGCCTTGGCCCGCCGTTCCTCGTCGTCCGCCCACTCCGTGGGCAGGAACAGGCGCCATTGCATCGGACACGACGCCGTGGCGGAGACGACGTGCACACTCACCGCGACCCGGCAGTTGGCCCGTTTCCCCAAGGCTCCGCAGTACTGAGGAGCCACCCCGACCGACATTCGGCCGTCCTTCGGTATCGACACGTCATCGATCGCCAGGCATCCGGGGCGAGTGACGCCGCCACGCGTTCGGCGACCCGGCGTCCGACCGGCAGAGGGTCCCAGGGCGACTGGTTCACGAACTGCTGAAGATTCTGCTCGTTGCCGTCCGGCAGTCGAGAAGCCATCGCCTGGATCGACTTGCGTCGTCCATCCAGCATCAGCCCGCGCAGATAGCAGTCTGCTTTATCTCGTTGGTCCCGCCTGGGCACCGAGGCGAATACGTCCCTGACGAACTCCGCCAAGTCAGCTCGCAGGCCCTCCACTTGTCCGATGTCCACACGCCCAACATGCTCCTGACCAGACCGAACCAGAAGACTTAACGGAGTCCTATTAATCGGCTGGTGGCGACTGGGAATGCTACTCCAAGGCCTGTGCCGGGTCGATCGGAATCTCGGATGCCGTCTCCTCGGCGCGCTTCTCGGCGCCCAGCTTCCGCGCCGCCGTTCCGCAGCAGCGGTTGAACTGACTCTGCCAGTCCGTCATGAACGCGTCGTAGTCGGACTGGCCGATGAATTGCAGGTCCGACTCGTCGTTGTGCCAGATGCCGTTGCTCGTCCAGTTCGAGGAGCCGACGAACACGATTCTGGTGTCGGACGCGCTCGCGTAACCCCCGCTGACCGTCATGTACTTGTCGTGCGTGTAGTGCAGGGCGTTGCCATTCGCATCGGTGCCACGGGTGGTGTCGTGCACGTCGATATTCGGCCGGTCCTTCAGGTAGTCCTGCACGCTGCTGTCCACCTGGCCGGCGGTGAAGAGTATGTGGATCTTTACGCCAGTTTCTGCCAGGCTCACCAGCTTCTTCGGCAGTTCCAGGTAGTTCCGGTCGCCCGGATCCCCGTGAGAGGTCCACTCGAACATGGCGATGTTGATCGTGGCCGGCGCCTTGACGTTGTTCAGGAAGTCGACCCAGGTGTCACTTCTGTCGCGCGCCTTGGGCCACTGATAGGAGGCTGGGTACAGTTTTCGGGCGGCCATACCGCTATCGGAGTTGTAGTAGTCGGGCACCAGCGGGCCCGGACCGTTGAGTGCTCCCTTGGACATGGCTGTGAAGTAGCGGAGATAAGAGTTGTACAGGTCGACATTGCCCTTGACGGTGGCGGCACTGTTCCACGCGGTGTTGGCCTGGGCGGAGGTGGGGTTGGCGCTGCTGACGGTCACCGTTCTGTTCGCGTCGCTTCCGCCGCTGAGCATGTAGTACTTCGCGTGCAGGGCGGAGCCGGAGTAGTGGGTCAGGCAGCCGCCCGGGCACAGCGCGGCGAAGCTGGAGGCCTGCGGGTCGTTGCCCAGCTCGGTGACCATCGACTGCCAGGTCGCGTTGTCGCTGTGGGAGTCCATCAGTGCCTTGACGATGACGCCGCGCTGGTGTGCGGCGATCAGGGCGGCTGCGAAGTCCGGGCCCGGCTGCGTGTTGCCTATGGAGTACATGGCGACGCGTATGGTCTGCCCGCAACTGGCGCTGTTGATCGATTCGATGATCGGGCCCATGACGTTCATCTGGGCGTCGGCGTCCTCCGGGTCGCTGAAGCTCGGGCCCGGTTTTGAGGTGAACGTCCGAGACTCGCAACTGAGCGGGGACTTCGCCTGCTTGACCGCCGCCTGCGCCGTGGTCGGGGACAGCGCAGTGATGGCCAGTGCGGTGATCAACGTGAGTGTTCGCTTCATGGGCGTGCCTTTCGTTGGGGTGTTGGCGATGACAAGTCGGGGTGTTGCTGTGCCGGCCGAGCAATGACTAGGGGGGCAAGGCCAGCCAGGCGGCCGATGTAGCGGTACCGGCCTGTCCGCTCGGTCGGTGCGGCGGGCTGCCCAGTCACCGACCAGGTGAACTCGCCAACGGAAAACGTCAGCTTGGAACCAGTTCAGAGCCCTGCATGCTGGGCGTTTCCCAGCGGCTGGCGAATGGGAATCGACTCTCCAAGAAATCGCGGAGGGCGCCCGCCACGCGCTCCAGCTCAGGGGCGGCGGTGTCGACGTCGTTGAGGCACAGGAAGTCGTATGTGTGCCCCGGCCGGAACTCGTCGAGAGCCGCGGCCAGGCCCGGCTTGCCTACATCGATGTATCGCAGTCTGAATGTGCCGGGCACGGCACGGCCGGTGAGGTAGGCGTGGTGGTGGTGCAGTGAGGTCGCCATGGCGATGTCCGTCGTGGCGCGGAACCGAGACCGGCTCGTGCGCTGCACATGATCCGCGAATTGCTCGTCCAACTCGGCTAGCACGTCACGGAGTTGGGGATGGGGGGTGTGCTTGAACTTGCTGACGGTGAAGCGGCCGTGGGCGTTCAGCATCAGCTCGCGCACGTTCTTCCCTGCCGAGTTCGGCGCGGGGTCATCCGGGTGTGGGGCGCTGAGGCCGAGCTGGAATGGTGAGAAGGGGAGCTTGGCGATGCCGTTGCCGTGGAAGAACTGGCCGGCGGTGGAGGGGCGGGTGAAGAAGACGTCGTCGTTGAGGTACAGGTAGTGCTCCGACAGGCCCGGTATGTGGTGCAGCTGGGTTTCTATGGCCTGGGAGTTGAAGACGGGCAGCGCCGTCGGGTCGGTGAAGATGTCCTTGTGGTCGATGACCTGGAGCCCGGCCGCTTCCGTGTCGAGCCAGGCGGGTGTCTGGCCGTCGGTGACCAGGTAGATGTTCCGCACGAACGGGGCGTACATCTCCACTGAGCGCAGGGAGTACTTGAGCTCGTCGCGACTGGTGTAGCGCGAGGCACCGGATTCGCGGGCGTGGATTCGCGGGACCTCCGCTCCGGCGCGGAAGGAGTTCCGGCGGGCCGCGAGGTCGGGGTCGTCACCGTCGACCCAGGTGTAGACGAGGTCGATGGGGAAGTCGACGGTGTCGATGCGGGGACGGACGAAGCTCTCGTGGGTGGGGTGGTCGCGGCCCTCGACGGTCTGGACGGCAGCGGTGCGCGCGTCGGCGGGAACCACGTCGGCGACCGCGTTGGGACGGGGGGCGACCAGAGCGTCAGCGAGTACGGCGGGCGGAGCCTGCGTACGCAGGGTGTCCATGCGGGCGGCTCCGCGTTCACTGTCGTCGAGCAGGGCCTGGCCGTCGTTCCAGAACTCGACGTCGCAGCCGTAGGTGAGGTCGGCGAGGATCTGTCCGGCGGGACCGAGCAGGATCTCTCCGAAGCGGATCACGTCCTGGCGTTTGAGGGCGGTGGGCAGGGAGCCGTCGGCGTAGAGCACGGCCTCTGCGGGCAGGGGGTCGCTGCTGGGTTTGAGGGCGTAGAGGGGGCTTGACCCGTATGTGGCGCGCAGAGTGTCCAGCAGTGTCTTGCGGTCGGCGCGGCGTAGGGCGACGACGTGGCGGGTGCGGGAGCGGCCGGGGACGAGGAAGTAATCGACACCGGCCTGTTGCAGGGCGTCGGCGACAAGGGCGAGGTTGCGTGCACTGGCACCGGCGGCGGTGAACTGATTCACGATGCGGCCGTAGTAGGTGCGGTCCTCGAAGGTGACCGTGCGCACCGTGGTGTCCGTATCCAGCATCGCGCGCCGCCGGGCCTCGATTCTTTGCGCACGCTTGCGGGTCACCTCTGCGGCCCGAGTGGCCTCGGCCTGGGCGGCTTGTTCCTCGCGAGCACGTACGCGCCCAGGCAGCAGTTGGTCGGCGAGGCGGTAGAGAGGGGAAGGCATGTGGGGTTTCCTGTCTGGGACGCGACCTGGTGCGGACCGACCCATCGAGCCGCCGTGCACGGCGGCACCTGCTGATCAGATCAATTGACCGTTAGTCAGATGCATCTGTGCTGTGAGGTCAGACGTGAGTTCCGATCCGGGCGAGGACCTTTTCGGGCATGCCCGGGATATCCAGCAGTGCGCTGCCATGGGCGCTGCTCCGGGCTGCGGTCTCGACGGTGACTCCGTCTGTGTGCATGCCGTGCCCCACTTCCTCGGCCTCCTCCAGGTCGAGTGAGAGCTGCACGGGGGCGTCGTCGACGCCGGAGGCGCGGTTCTTGACGACGAAGTCCGTCCAGGTGCCCCAGCAGCTCGCGTGCAGCGAGGTGTCGGTGTCAGCGGGGTAGGGGAAACGGGCGAGGATTGTGGCGTTGTTACGGATCTTGCGCTGCTTGTCCGTGCTGGTGTCGTGATTTCTGTCGTCCCACGCCCGGTAAGGAGAGGTGGTCGGGGCCAGGGCGACGACTCCGCCGACGCGATTAGCTCCGGCCCCGTAGGCGGCGAGTGCCGTCGCGATCTGGGCACCAGCCGAGGAGCCGAGGCGCTCCGGATCAAGGTCGAACTTGGCAACGTTGTCCCTGATCCGGTCGATGGCGGAGATCGGGTCAGTGCGCGGGGCAGCCCAGGAGACGTCGAGATTCAGCCGATAGTCGACCGAGAAGGCGGCATATCCCCGGTCGGCGAAGTGGCGCGACCGGGTGGCCACCTCGGACCCCTCGTACTCGTATCCGCCGTGCAGGATGATAATTCTCGGCTGGCTGGAATTTGACGTGGTCCAGTATGCGTCGAGTTTCCGTCGAGGGTGCGTGCCGTATGAATGCGTCGATTCGCTGCGGCCTGTGGCGGAACTGGGCTGGATGCCAGGGGCTAGCAAACTCTTGACAAGTGCCGCACACGCAAGCAGGCAACCCCGTAGGCGCTTCACAGGTTCTCTGTCTCCGTCCCGGTCCAAGGGCAGGCGACGTGCAGGGTTGGCCGGTTCGCACCACTGTGAACCCTTTCGGCATGCCCCTGATGTGCCGAAACCTTGAACGTCCTGCGATTTCCTAGTGGGGGAACTATGGAGGGCGGGCCAATGGGTAGTCAAGTACAAACAAGCAAGTTTGTCTGACTTGTCCGTAATTTGATTGGAAGGCGGCAATCCGGTTCTTTGTAAGAGTTGGGCGTAATTACTTAGCGTAAATTGGGCATGGGTTTGACATGGGCGCCATTGAGGTCGATAGCTTTACGTACGCTTGATTGCTTGCGGTGTGAGATCTGGAAAGTTTCCGGATGCATGCATCAAGATTGGACAACAACGACATACCGATGGGTGGGGTGGATGACTCATGCCTAGAAGCATGAGCGCGGCCGGTCTGGCCGCTATAGTGGCCACGGTTTTGGCGACAGTTGGGGGGCTGGTTTCGCTGCAGGAGGATGCGCGGACCTGGTGGTCGGCGCGCCGTACGAGGATGTCACCAAGGACGGCACGGATCTGCACGATGCCGGTGCCGTCTACGTGATCCACGGTATGCCGACCGGGATCGGCGCCGGGTCGAAGATCGACAGCTGCACCCAGGCTCAGTTCGACCCGAGCACGGTCACGGAGGAGTACGACCGATTCGGGTTTGCGCCGGCATCGGTCACGACCTCGGGCGGTTCCCCCTATCCACAGCGTCATCGCGTGGACACCGAAGTCGGCGGCCACTTGCTCGACCGTCACGCCCGGGCCGCGGTTCCGCGCGACGCGCACGACATCCTGGCGGAACTCTTCCGGATAAGGCTTGGGCACAGCGACATCCTTCCCACCCGCCCCACAAGGCAAGCCAGTTCAGATGACCTGCCCCACATCCTGGGTTCCAGTTCTGGTGGCTAACTGGCGGTCCTTCACGGAAGGCTGGCAGCCATGCCTCGTCCCTATCCTCCGGAGTTCCGGGCGCGGGCCATCGCCTTGGTCCGCGCCGGCAAGCAGGCCAAGCAGACCGCGGTCGAGCTCGGTATCCATCCCGTCACGTTGTCGAAGTGGTTGCGGCAGGACGACATCGACCACGGGCGGCGGCCGGGAACACCGTCAAGCGAGTCTGCCGAACTGCGGGCCGCCCGCAGGCGGATCCGCGAGCTGGAAACCGAGCTGGGGATCGTCCGGCAGGCGGCGAAGTTCCTGGGCGAGGACAAGCCCCGCCCAAAAGGCTCTACCCGGTGATCGAGCGACTCGTCGATGCCGGGGCACCGGTCGACCGATGCTGCCGGATCCTTGGCGTCTCCCGGCTGCCAGTTAGTCACCGAACCTGGAGCCCAAATGGTGGGGCAGGTCAAGATGTCACCCGATCGTGCGGCAGACCCCCGCTTCCATGCCGCTTCTATTTCTCCCCTGACGTGGCCTTGCTCCCCCGGGACCGGGCGCACCGGGCCGTACCCCGCCGCCTCACGCCCGCAGGAAGGCGAGGACCGCCAGCACACGGCGGTGCGTCTCGTCCGCCTGCGGCAGGTCGAGCTTGGTGAGGATGCTGCCGATGTGCTTGCCGACGGCCGCCTCGGACACCACCAGTTCCCGGGCGATCGCCCCGTTCGACTTGCCCTGCGCGATCAGGGCCAGGACCTCGCGCTCGCGCGGGGTGAGCCGCTCCAGCGGGTCGCGGCGGCGGCGCAGCAGCTGGCGCACCACCTCGGGGTCGACCACGGTGCCCCCGTCGGCGACCTCGCACAGGGCGTCCACGAACTCCTCGACCTGGCCGACCCGGTCCTTGAGCAGATAGCCGACGCCCGAACCGTCCCCGGAGTCGAGCAGCTCCGCCGCGTAGGTCCGCTGCACGTACTGGCTCAGGACGAGCACCGGCAGCGCGGGCCGCTTCTGGCGCAGCCGGACGGCCGCGTGCAGGCCTTCGTCCTGGAATCCGGGCGGCATCCGCACATCGGTGACGACGATGTCCGGCGTGTGCTCCTCGGCCGCGGCGATCAGCGCCGGGGCGTCCCCCACGGCGGCGACCACCTCGTGTCCGAGGCGGCCGAGCAGGCCGATGAGCCCTTCGCGCAGCAGCACGCTGTCCTCGGCCAGCACTACGCGCAGCGATCGGCCGGGTCGGTCAACTCGCAAGGAAACTCCACATGCAGCTCGGTCGGTCCGCCGGGCGGACTGGACAGGGAGAGTTTGCCATCGAGTGCCGACACCCGGTCCGCGAGTCCGGTCAGCCCGCTGCCGCCCCGTGCGTCCGCGCCGCCACGGCCGTCGTCGCGCACCTGCACGGCAAGGCGTCCGCCGGCCCAGCCGCCCGACACCCGCGCGCGGCTCGCCCCGCTGTGCTTGGCGACGTTGGCGAGGGCCTCGCACACCACGAAGTACGCGGCGGCCTCCACCGACTGGGAGAGCCGTCCGGACAGGTCGAGGTCGACGTCGACGGGTACCGGCGAGCGGTCCGCGGCGTCGCTCACGGCGGCCTCGATGCCGTAGTCGGCGAGCACCTTGGGGTGGATGCCGTGGATCAGTTCGCGCAGCTCCGCCAAGGCCTTGCCGGCCTCGTCATGGGCACGGGCGAGCTGGTCGGCGAGGGGACCGTCGGGGACGTCCAGACGGGCGAGGCCCAGCGTCATCGTCAGGGCGACCAGGCGCTGTTGGGCGCCGTCGTGCAGATCGCGCTCGATGCGCCGGCGCTCCGCCTCGAAGGCGTCCACCAACCGGACGCGGGAGCGGGTCAGTTCCACCACCTTGACGCCCAGGTCACCGTCGCGCGGGGCGATCAGCAGCCGGGTCAGCTCGACGCGGGCGCCAGCCGCGGTCCCCAGCACGTACGCCCCCAAGGCCAGGAGCACGAGCCCCAGCATCGCGATGCCGAACGCGGACGGCCACGTGGTGACCGTCCACTGCTTGAGCACCTTCGCCTCCTCGCCGCCGCCGACCGTCGCCATCATCACGGGGGTGGCGACCACGGAGAGGGGGAGGAACAGGGCCACGGTGACCGCGAGGGCGTCGACCGGCCACAACAGGCCCGCGAACAGCAGCGCGTAGCCCAGCTCCCGCCAGGTCACCTGCTCGCGCAGACGCGTCGTCAGCCACGCCCACAGCCCCTCGGAAGCAGGCGGCTGGTGCTGTTCCGGGGCCGGATCCAGGTCGACCAGGCCGAGCCGGCTGCGTTCCACCCAGGCCACCGGCAGCCCCGCGAGCGCCGTCAGCACGACCAGCGGCAGCCCCACCAGCACCACGGCGAGCACAACGCCCAGGGCCGCGGCGGTCACGATCCCCACCAGGGCGACGGCTCCGGCCACCGCGCCGGTGACGAGGTAGGCGGCGCTGCGCCAGGGCCAGGCGGAGCGCAGATAACCGGGCCGGGACATGGCCTGCCACACATTGCGAGGGTGCATGACAGCACGGTAGAAGTCCGCTCCCCGGGCAGGCCAGGGGGCCAGATGCCGGATATGGGGTAGGGCCGGCCCTACCCCCGCGGGGACCGCACCCCGGGTCACGAGTGGCCCCGTGCAGGCTCTTGCCACCGCAGGGCTGCTGCCAAGTTGAACACTCAATTCCGCCAATGTCCGGCGCGAATATGGCTGGAGAACGACGCTTCGACGTTCCGAACCGGTCGCGCCGCCACTGTGCGGCCCCGGCCGCATGTGGTGGGGGGACACCAAGGGAACTCCCGCTTCTCGGGCCTGTGGAGGCAAGAGACGGGGCACGGCACGTCGCGCTGTCGGGCTCCAAGGCGCACACCGTGCTCGCGGCGCTGCTGCTGGCGCGTGGGCGGGTGGTCAGCGACGGGCGGATGAGCGAACTGCTGTGGGGATGGGACCCGCCCGCGACGACGAACGCCCAGATCTACACCTACATCTCGCGGCTGCGGAAACTCCTCGGACCCCATGCCGACCTGGTCCGCCGGCCGCCCGGGTATCAGCTCGTCGACGCGGGCGCGCGGGTCGACGTGGTGGAGTTCGAGCTGCTGCACGAGCGGGGCGCCGCGGCGCTGCGCGAGGGCCGTTCCCAGGAGGCGTCCGGGCTGCTGCGCGAGGCGCTGGGCCTGTGGCGGGGCACGCTCGCCAACGTGTCGCCGCAGCTCGCCGAGGCCGAGTTGCCGCAGCTGGAGGAGGCGCACACCAGCTGCCTGGAACACCGCGTCGAGGCGGACCTCATGCTGGGCCGGCACCACCAGCTGGTCTCCGAACTGACCGGTCTCGTCGCCGAGTCGCCGATCCGTGAACGGCTGCGCGCCCAGCTGATGACCGCCCTGTTCCGCTGCGGACGGCAGGCCGACGCACTGCGTCTGTTCCACGAGGGCCGCGCCATCCTCGCCGAGGAGCTGGGGGTGGACCCCGGTCCCGATCTGGTGGCCGTCTACCAGGCGGTGCTGACCGGCACGCCGAAGCCGCCGGTCCGCCCGGTCCGGGGCCCGGTGCTCGCGACCCGGCCCTTCACCCTGCCGCCCGCGCTCGCCGACTGCGCCGGACGGCAGGCCGAGTTCGACGAGTTGTGCGCGGCTCTGGCGCCGCCGTCCGGGGAAGCGCGCGGCGCGTTCCGGTCGCGGCGGATGCTGATCTCCGGGACGGCGGGGGTCGGCAAGACGACCCTGGCCGTCCAGGTCGCGCATGCCGTGGCGGGTGAGTTCCCCGACGGGCTGCTGTACGCGCAGCTGCACCGCAAGGACGGCACACCCCAGGACGTGGCCGCCGTCCTCGCCCAACTGCTGCGGACGCTCGGGGCGGCGGACGAGGCTCGCGACTGCGGTGACCGTCTCGACGACCTGATCGGCTCCTACCGGACCCGGACGGCGGGCCGCCGCACGCTCATCGTCCTCGACGGCGCCATGAACGAGCTCCATCTGGACGCTCTGCTGCCGTCCACGACCGCCGCCGCCGTGCTCGTCACCAGCCGCAGCAGGCTGAACGCGGTGCCCGGCTCGCGCACCGTGGCCCTCGCCCCCCCCTGGGCGGCACCGAGTCCCTGGCCCTGCTCACGTCCGTCCGCCGGCCGGCCGCTCATGCACCGGACCCGCGGGCCGCCGCCTCGATCGTCCGGGCGTGCGCCGGGCTGCCGCTGGCACTGCGGGCCGCGGCCAACCGGCTCAGCGCCCGGCCGCACCGGCCCGCGTCCCGGCTGGCCCAGCGCCTCGCCGACCCGGCCCTGAGACTGGCCGAGCTGGCCACCGGCGGAATCGACACCGGCGCCCGCCTGGACGCCGCACTGCGGCAACGTCCCGGCGACGAACGGGAGACGGCCCGGCGACTGGCACCGATGGGGCGGGAGGCGTTCACCGTGCACGACGCCGCCGTCGAGCTCGAACTGCCGGAGGAAGCCGCCGAGGAGCTGCTCGAGCGGATGGTCGAGGGCGCGGTCCTGACGATGCCGGGCATCGGCACAGGGGGCCGGCCCGGCCGGCCCCGCTACCAGTTCCACGAGTTGATGCGGCAGGCGGCGTGCGGCAGCGGCGCGCTCGAACCCGTACCCCAGTGATCGTGGAGAGCCGGCCCGAGGCGGGGAGGTACGCCTGGCCCTACCCCAAGTCTCGATCCTGCCGCACTGCGCCGGGGCACCGTCACGCGGTTTCGTGGAACCACCGCGAAAACGAAGGGTGGTGGCGTCCGATGACAGGTTGGCTCGCGGAACACGTGCTGGCGCACGGCACGCTCGGCATCCTCGGCGCAGTCTGCTGTTCCCCGCGCTGGATGCCGCCATCCCCGTGTTCGGCGCCCTAATACCCGGTCAGACGGCCGTCGTGGTGGGCGGCATGCTGGCCTGGCACGGCCACGTCACCGTCGGGGCGACCCTGCTGACCGCGGTGGCCGGCGCCATACTCGGCAAGCTGGCCGGCTACTCCGTCGGGCGGCGCTGGCACGCCCGGCTGCTCACCCCCCGCGGGCGGCGAACGGCGGCGCCGCCACACCGAGCGGGCCCTCGGGCTGATCGCGCGGCGCGGCGTCCACGCGGTCCTCATCGGCCGGTTCACCGCCGTGCTGCGCACCGTCGTCCCCACGCTGTGCGGGGCTACGTGGATGCCGCTGCGGCGCTACCTGCTGTGGTCCGCGGTGAGCAGCGCGGTGTGGGCGCCCACGTTCGTCCTCATCGGCTACGTGATGGGCCCGCCCGGGCCCGGATGAGGCGCGTGCGCCTCGTGCAGGGACCTACCATGCGCGACGCCCGGCCGCCGAACACCACGCCCGGACAATGGTCCTCGGCGCCGTTTCTCCAACTCCTCCCGCCCGAGCGGCGGGAGGGCCAACCTCGAACGAGTTGGGACTCATGAACAACGACGCGATCCAACTGCGCTCCGTCAGCAGGCGGTACGGGGCCGGCGGCAGTGCCGTGACGGCACTCGACCAAGTGTTGCTCTCCTTTCCCCGAGCCACGTTCACTGCTGTCATGGGCCCGTCCGGCTCCGGCAAGTCGACCCTGCTGCAATGCGCCGCCGGGCTTGACCGGCCGACGTCCGGATCGGTCACCATGGGCGGCACCGAACTGACCCGGCTCAGCGAGACCAAGCTGACGCTGCTGCGCCGCGAGCGCATCGGGTTCGTCTTCCAAGCGTTCAACCTGATGCCGTCGCTGACCGCCGAGCAGAACGTCGCGCTGCCGCTCAAGCTGGCCGGCAAGCGGGTGCCCAAGGCGCAGGTCCGCCAGGTCCTGGAGCAGGTCGGGCTCGGCGGACGCGCCGGTCACCGGCCCAGTGAGATGTCGGGCGGTCAGCAGCAGCGCGTCGCCCTGGCCCGCGCCCTGGTCACCCGCCCCGAGGTGCTGTTCGGTGACGAGCCGACCGGCGCCCTGGACTCGGGGACCAGCCGCGAGGTGCTCGCCCTGCTGCGCTCCATGGTCGATCGCGAGGGCCAGACGGTCATCATGGTCAGCCACGACCCGGTGGCCGCGTCCTACGCCGACCGCGTCGTCTTCCTCGTCGACGGCCGCGTCAACGGAGAGCTGCTCGGGGCGAGCGCCGACGACATCGCCTCCCGGATGACGAAGCTGGAGGCCGCGCCGTGCTGAGCGTCGCGCTGCGCACCCTGCGTACCCGCTGGGTCACTTTCGTCGGCAGCTTCATCGCGCTCTCGCTGGGCGTCGCGCTGCTCGCCGTGATGGGGCTGGCCCTCGCCTCCTCGGTGGACGCGCCCGAGCGGCAGCCGGAGCGGTTCGCCGCGGCGCCGGTCGTCGTCCAGGGGCAGAACACCCTGCACGTGGCGACGCCGATCGGCGACCGCGCCCAGAAGCTGGACCAGCCGCGTCCGGTGCCCGAGCGGACCGTCGCGAAGCTGGCCGGGCTCGGCAAGGTCGTCACCGACCGCTCGTTCGCGGTACGGGCTAAGGACGGTCCCGGCGAGCTGGTGGGTCACCCGTGGTCCACCGCCGCGTTCGCCCCGTACAAGCTCTCCGCGGGGCACGCGCCGCGCACCGACGGCGAGGTCGTCGTCACCGGGGACTGGGCGCGGCCCGGCGACCGGGTGCGCACCGACCGAGGCACCGTGACCGTCGTCGGCACCCTCGCCCCGCGCGGCTTCGAGGACGCCGTCTTCTACGCCGACGAACGCGCCGCCGAACTGGCGCCGTCGAGCACCCAGCTCGTGGTGGACGCGGACGCGGACGCCGTGCGCGCTGCGGTGGCCGGCCGCGACGGTGTCACCGTGCTCACCGGAGCCGACCGCCGTCGCGCCGACACCGACCCGGACCGCGACAGCGAGGCGCTCACCGCGATGAACGCCATGTTCGGCACCGCTGGCGGCGTCACCGCCTTCGTGTCGGTGTTCGTGGTGGCCTCCACCTTCGCGTTCACGGTCGCCCAGCGGCGCAGGGAGATCGGACTGCTGCGCACCGCGGGTGCCACGCCGGGGCAGATCCGCCGGATGGTGTTCATGGAGGCGCTGCTGGTCGGCGTCCTCGCGTCGGCGGTTGGCTGTGTGCTCGGCGCGTACGGCGCCCCGCCCCTGGCCACATGGGTGGTGGATGGCGACCTCGCGCCGCGCTGGTTCGCCATCGGCGACCACACCTGGCCATACCACATGGCGTTCTGGACGGGGCTGCTCGTCGCGCTGCTCGGCGTGATCGCCGCTTCCTGGCGGGCCGGACGCACCGGTCCCACGCAGGCGCTGCGCGAGGCGTCGGTGGACAGCAGGGCGATGACGTGGGGCCGCTGGCTGTTCGGGGCGGGCCTGCTGCTGACCGCGGTGGTGACGCTGGTCATGGCGCTGACCGGCGACCCGGGCGAGCTGCTGCACCGCAAGACGTACATCAGCCGCCCCATGCTGCTGATCACGGCGGTGGCGCTGCTCGCTCCGATCCTGGTGCGCCCGCTGACCCGGTTGTTCGCCTGGCTGCCCGCCCAACTGCCGGGAGCGGCAGGCATGCTGGTGCGGGAGAACGCGGCCTCGGGGGTCCGGCGCACCGCCGCGATCGCGGCGCCCGTCCTGGTCACGGTCGCCCTCGCGGGCTCCCTGCTGGGGGCCACGGCCACACTCGACGAGGCCAAGGCCGCCGAGACGCGTGAGCAGACCACGGCCGCCTTCGTGGTCCGTCCCGCCGGGGACACCGGGTTCGATCCGGCGACGATGCGGCGGCTGAAGGCGGTCGAGGGGGCGAAGGTGTCGGCGACATCGGCCACGGCCGTGTACGTCCTGGAGGATGGTGTCGCCCTGATCAAGTCCGAGGCCCGCGCGGCGCAGGCGGGTCCACTCGCCGAAACGGTGCGGCTGCCGCTGGCCGCGGGGAAGGCCGGCGGCCTCGACGACGACTCGATCATCGTCAACGAGGAGTGGGCGCAGCACACGGTCGGCCAAAACGTCGACGTGTGGCTCGGCGACGGCACGAAGAAGTCGTTGCGCATCGCCGCCGTCATGACCACCGGCACCGGTAACAACGGTGCCTACGTCACCCCGGCCAACGCGCGCCGGGCGCCCGTGGACCGGGTGGACGTCTCGCTCACCGACGGGGCCGACGCCGCCGTGGTGGCCGCGGGCCTGCGCGAGGCGATGGGTGCCGCGGGCGGCCAGGTGTTCACCAAGGACCAGTGGGTGGCGGCGAGTTACCCCGAGACGAACCGGAACACCCGGTACGGCTTCTTCCTGGTCCTCGGCATCGCCCTGCTCTACACCGGGATCTCGCTGGCCAACACGATGGTCATGGCGACGTCCGACCGGGTCCGTGACCTGGCCGTGCTGCGCCTTGCCGGGGCCACCCGGTGGCAGGTGCTGCGGCTGGTCGGCGCCGAGGCGCTGATGGTCGTCGCGGTCGGCGCAGTGCTCGGGCTGCTGGTCGCCGGGCTGAACCTGGCCGGGATGTGGGGCGCACTCGGCCTGCAGTCGGTGTGGAGCCCGGTGGAGCTGCCATGGGCGGAGATCGGGGAGATGGCCGCGGCGTGCGCGGTGCTCGCCGTGGTGTTCTCCGTCGCGCCCGCCTCGCTGGCGCTGCGACGCCGGGCCGTGGAACTGGCCGGCGTGAAGGAGTGACCCTCTGACGGGCGCCGGCCGGTCGTTCCCCCGCCCCGGCGGATCGCCGCGTACAGGTCGGCCTTGGATTTCGACAGGCGCATCGGTGCCCCCAGCAGGAGAAGCACAGCCATCGTCCCACCACAAGGCCCTAACTGCCCCTAAAACACAGCGACATCGTCTTCGCCGACACAACGGTGACATCCGCGCTCAACGGCAAACGACACTGAGCCTTTTCCAACTTGGCGGCCGTGCTGGTCAGCGCCCTGTCGGTGATCGATTGTCCGCATCCGGCACGGGTTCTTGACCAGGGTCTCCGCAGCCGCATGCTTCTCCGGTGAGCTCCAACGGGCTCCTGCGACGCACACGCACATCAGGTTGGAAAGGGCTCACTGTCCCGTGCAGAGTGACATACGAGTGGTTGCGGTTGCTGTCCGTACGGGAGTGCGGATGTCTTTGGTGTCGCCTGCGGGTCTGGGGAGGGCGCGCGGGGGCATCCGTGGCGGATGGGTGATGCGCGGGTGGGGCAGTTGATCGAGCGGGCGGTAGCGGGGGATGAGGCGGGTCTGCCGGGGCGGTTGTGCCGGGCGTTGTGTGTGGGGCTGGGGATGGACGGGGCGTCGATGGCGCTGCTGACGCATACCGAGGCGCGTCAGTTGTTGTGTGCGAGCGGGGATGAGGCGTTGCGGCTGGAGGAGCTGCAGTTCGAGTCGGTGGAGGGGCCGTGCATGGCGGCGTCCGAGTCCGGGGTTCCGGTGGTGTGCATGGACCCGCGCGAGTACCTGTCCCTGTGGCCGATCTTCGGTTCCCGGCTGCGGGAGGAGCTCCCTCAGGTCTCTTTCATCCTGGCGCTGCCGCTGACGCCCTCCGGCGGCACAAGGCCGATCGGCTCGCTGGACCTGTTACGGCACACGCCCTGCAACCTCGTGCACGATACGAGCGGTCGCCGCATCCGCACAGGTCAACGGCTCGGTCGTCGCGGCGGCACAAGCAGCTGACCTGCAGCGATTCTTATCGTGCACGAGGTCGCTGGTCGCCCGCGGAGAATCTTCTCCCTGACGCGCTGGTGGCCGCTCAGGCGGTCACCGACATCCTGTTGCACCGCGCATTGCGGCACTTCGGCGGCCAGGGGGCGTTGCCGTGGGAGCCGGCCGAGGTGATCGATACTCACTGGGGGCAGGCTAGGCGGGCCGCCGGCCGGCTGGCGGCCCGCCGTGATATCGGCTTTCCGGATGCGCTGGCCCTGCTGCGGGCCCGCGCTTTCGCCACCGGCTGCCCGCTGCCGCAGGTGTGCGCCGAGCCCTTTGATGAGCCGCGCGGGTAGGCACGGGGCTGCCGCGGGACGGGAGGACGGCACTGCTGCCGCATCATCCGGCGTGACACGGGAGCGGTCGGCCGGGCCGCTGCACGGCACGCGTGGCAGCCTGCGGCCAGAGAGCGCTCGGCCAGGGCCTCGTGGCCGGCCGCACCTTTCCAGGGACCGGGTGCGGTGCGAGCAGTGCCTGACGCCCGGCTGCCCGGCGTCGCCATCGAGTGCCGATCTCGCGCCGCCGCGACCGGGTCGGCGGTGAACTGGTAGCCGTCGCGGCGGGTGTAGATCAGAGCCGTTTGGTGCCTCTGTTCCGCGACCGGGAGCCAGCACGGTGGATCTTGGTCGTGACACCGTCTATCAGGAGCTTCTTCATTCCGTCAGCCCGGCCAACTCTTGGTCAACGCAACCAGGTTGAAAAGGGCTCACTGACATCACTGCCAGGAAGCCGACCACCCGAAGTGGACCAGAGCCCGGACAGAGGGGCTGTCACGTTGACTGACCGGGTGGGATGATCTTCTGGTTGATCATGCTGGGAGGGGTCGTCCGTGGGGAGTACGTCGCCGTCGTACAGGGGGCACCGGTACCCGGTCGAGGTGATCTCCCACTGTGTGTGGCTGTACTTCCGGTTCCCGCTCAGCTTCCGCGAGGTTGAGGAGCTGATGCTCCAGCGCGGCGTCATCGTCTCCTACGAGACCATCCGCCGCTGGTGCGCCAAGTTCGGCCAGGCCTACGCGAACGGACTGCGCCGGAGACAATCCCGGCCCGGGGACAAGTGGCACCTGGACGAGGTGTTCATCAGGATCAACGGCGAGCTGAAGTACCTGTGGCGGGCCGTCGACCAGGACGTCAACGTACTCGACATCCTCGTCCAGAATCGGCGGGACAAGGCCGCCGCCCGACGCTTCTTCCGCAGGCTGATGAAGAAGACCGGCACGGTGCCGCGGGTGGTCGTCACGGACAAGCTCCGCTCCTACGGCGCGGTCCACCGCGAGGTCATGCCCTCCGTCGAGCACCGCTCCCACAAGGGACTGAACAACCGGGCGGAGAACAGCCACCAGCCCACCAGGCAGCGTGAACGCGCGATGAAGGGCTTCCGTAGCGTCGGCGCGGCTCAGCGGTTCCTGTCCGCGTTCAGCGGTATCTCACCCCACTTCCGGCCCCGCCGCCACCTGATGACCGCCACCCGACACCGCGCCGAAATGACAGTCCGCTTCGCCATCTGGGACCAGATCACCGGCGCTGTCGGCCGGCCCACCACGCCCTGACCACAGACCCGGACCGCGGCCCCACCATGCTTCGACGCACCGTCAGACACCCACACACCCAACAACGTGACAGCGCCCCGCGGAGGCCTCGAAGCGGTGACCCTCCGCGCAGTCGGCGCGGGCCGGAGTGACCCGCGGTGCGCCCGACCGGCACTTTCCCGACAAGGAGAGCCTGCTGGTGGCGATCGGCACGCGGGCATGGGACCGGCTCGGCGATCTCATGGAGGAGGCTGCGCGCCGAGGCCGGTCTGTCGGGCGAAGAGAAACTGCGCAGCGGAGTCATCGCGCTCATCGACATCGGCCGCTCCCGGCCGCACCTGTACAAGCTGATGTTCAGCAATCCCTCCGCTGACCCCACCGCACTGGCCCGTGCGGCCGAGCGGAGTCAGACCGAGTTCCTGGCCATCGTCGCCGAACTGGTCGGCGAGCGAGACGCCCGGAGATACGCCGCCCTGCTCATCAGCGCCGCGAACGGAGTCGCCGGCATGGAGGTGAGCGGTCAGCTGCCCAACGACAAGTGGGGTGAGGTGGGCGCCGAAGACCTCATCGACACGCTCGTCACCCTCATCGCCGGCAGCGGTCGGCGATCCTGACCGGGCGCCCCTTCCGCGCGTGCACCAGGCGCAACGGCATCCGACCCTGACGCCCTGTAACAGCACAGGTCAAAGCCCGCTGGTGCGCGTTTCGGCGGACGCACCGGTGATGCCGGCAACTCCTCTCGCACCCCACCGGCCGTGAGCAGGTCCAGGGTGGAGAGAAATGGTGAGGATCAACCCTCCCCACCCCCGCGGGCACGTTCCCACGACCCCCAAGCGCGCCTGCTGCGGCGTGTCCCGTCAGCGCCTCGTGGCCGAACCGTGCCCGCTATCCGCTCGCGCGTGCCCGTTTGCCTGTCCGCGCATGCCCGTCGTGTCCCCGCTTCGATTCGGGCGCTATGGTATTGCCCGCCCGGCTACGCACCGGTTCCGGCTTGGAAGCATCAGAGGCATGGATCGGCGGCGCGCGATGGTCGGCGGGAGGGTTCGGCGGGGCTTCACGATGTGGTGGGCATCCGTCGGAGCGCCTGTCCGGGCGGTACGCGTGGGCCGGGACGGGTAACGGGTGAGCAGGAGCGGGATGTCTTGGCGGCCCCGGTGCAGTGGGCGCCTTTGTCGCGCGCAACCCCCGGAGGCCGGTGCCCATCTACAGGAGAGAGGGCCGGCAGGTCGGTGAAGAATCGATTCCTGGTTCCGGACGGGGCTACGAAGTTTCCTGTGTTCCCACGTTACTTGTCATAGGCAGGGGATGACTTTGAGGCAGCAGGCTGAAGGCCACAAGCTCGATGCCCAGGAGGTGGCCGTCTACCGGTGGCTCGCCCTCCACCGGCGGTTCGATCCGTCCCGGATGGCGGCGGAACTGGCGCTGAGCGAGGCCGAGGTGACTCGTGGCGTCGACTCCCTCCTCCAACTGGGCCTGTTCCAGCGGGACATGGAGGGCGACGGGGTGCTCAGGGCCGTCGACCCGCACCTTGCCGCTGCGGTGGCCTCGGCGCCCGTGGAGAGAGCCATCCGCGAGCAGGAGATATCGTTACGGGCCCTGCGTGACCAGTTCGCCCAGCTCTCGTCGCACTACGAGGAGGGGCTGCGCGGCACCCCCGCCACCTTGGAGACCATCCCCGCCCTCAGCGAGGTACGGGCCGCCCTGAACCGGGCCGCCGAGATGTGCCGCGAGGAGATGATCACCGTCCAGCCCGGCGGCACACGCGCCCCCGAGGTGCTCAAGGACGCCCTGGCCAGGGACAGCGACGCGCTCGCTCGCGGGGTACGGATCCGCACTCTCTACCACCACACCGCGCGCTTCAACAGCCCGAGTCAGGCCTACGTGGCACTGGCCAGCGCCCTGGGCGCCGAGTACCGCACCGCCCACCAGCTCTGCGGCCGGATGATCGTCTTCGACCGGGCGCTGGCCTTCCTGCCCGACCATCGGGGGACGTGGGGGGCCGTCGCCATCCGTGAGCCGTCGGTCGTGCACTTCCTGTGCGAGCTGTTCGAGCAGGCGTGGACGGAGGCACAGCCCTTTTCCGACGCGGCCGCCGACGGACTGGAGGCCGTCGCCAAGGACCTGGACCGCACCATCCTGCGGCTGCTGGCCACCGGCCGGAAGGACGAGACGATCGCCCGCCGCCTCGGCATGTCGCTGCGGACCACGCGCAAGCACATCGCGGACATCATGCAGACCCTGGGCGCGGAGAGCCGGTTCCAGGCGGGATTCGCCGTCGCCACCCAGGGGTTGCTCGGTGACGACGACGCGGGGTACGACACCACGGACCCGCGGGACGTGCGCTGACGGGCCCTCAGGACTGTGCTGTTTCAGTGCTGTTCGCCCAGGACGAGTTCCATGAGGACCGTCGGGGTGTGGACGTCGAGGAGGCCGTAGGCGTGATCGCGGGGCACGAAGAGTGTCCCGCCCGCGCGCAGCCGCAGGTCCACGGCGTCGCCGGCGGGACCGCCCGCGACGCCGGTGTCGCGGGTGACCCGGCACCGGCACGCCCCTTCGAGCACCGTCACGATGTACTCGGCCGCGGCCGACGCCTGTCGTGCGCCGACCGCCGCCGACGGCAGGAACCGGTAGGAGGCACGGACCCGCAGGTCCAGGAGTTCGCCGAGCGCCGCTGCCAGCAGTTCGGTCTCCGGGTCCGCGGCCCCGAGGCGTTGCGTCTGACCGTCCGAGCGGCGGGACCGGGCCCCGCCTCGGTAGGGGCGGCCTTCGGGTGGGCGGCCGGAACGGGCGAGGCGCTGCAGCTCGGGCAGGGTGTCGAAGTCCTCGGGCCAGAACAGTGCAGGGCCCTTGTCCCCGTGCGTCGCGACGCACAGCGCGATCTCTCGGACGAAGGAATCGAGCGGCTTCTCCAGCCGGTGGGGCTTCGGCACAACTCTCCGATCTCGCATCGGCCCGGCCCCCGGCCGGGGACTTGCGGGCTCCGTCGAGTCGGCTGCCGCTTCGGTCGTGTTCCACCGGGTTTCCACCGGTCCCGGCACCGTCCGACGGCGGTGTGAAAGGCATTGTGACGTTCGCGCGGCCGCACATGAAGTCACGAGTTCCCGTTACACGGCGCGGGCGGTTGCGGGCAGCACGACCGCCCGGCAAGGCCGACTGGCGGCCTCACCGGGCTCGGTGCTTCTCGCGGTGGTACGAGGTGGCTACCCCTGCGCAACGGCTACGTCTGTGAGCTGCTCCTGCGCGGTGGTCCCCCCGCGGGGAGGGGCGTCTCCTCGTGCGTCTCGGACAGGGCGATGGCGAGGCGCAGCAGATGGATCCGGTTCCGGGCTCCCGTCTTCTCGCGGATCCTGCGCAGATACGTGTCGACGGTGTGCGGGCTCAGGTTCATCCGGCGCGCGATGGACGCGTAGGTGAGACCGTCGGCGAGATGTCCGAGAGTCTCGCGCTCACGGTTGCTCAGCGAGGCCGGGGCGGAGGGAGTCATCGGGACCGTGGCGGCGGCCGGCCTGCTCAGCCCCAGCCGCTGTCGTCCCCGGGGACGGCGGTGCGCAACTCACTGGAGGACACCGGGGGCTCCACGCTGCCCCAGCCGCTGTCGCCCGGAGAGACGCCGGTGCGCAGCCCGGCCGAGGACACCGGGGGTTCCACGCTGCCCCAGCCGCTGTCGCCCGGTGCGACGGCGGCACGCAGTTGGCCCGAGGCGAGGGGAGGCTCCTCGCTGCCCCAGCCACTGTCGTCGGTGGTCGCCGCGACGACCGCGGAGTGAAGGGCCGTGCCCTCTGCGACGGACATGGCGCCAAGGGCGAGCAGTGCGGCTGCGATCACTGTGGTGACGGGGCGTCTGACGTTCACTGGAGCTGCTCCTGTCGTGAGGTGGTGGGGGAGAGGCCGGTGGTGATCCGGGCCCGTGTCCCCGCTGCAACAAGGTTCTCGGCTGCGTGACCCGCCCGCCATGGGGGAAGGGGCTCACCAACCTGTCCGGCAGCAAAGACGAACGGGCCGCAAAAGGCGCGCAGTTGAGCAAAACGGGCGCGGCGCTCAGCCGGCGCGGCCGCCGGGTGGGGCGACGGCGCCAGTGCCGGAGCCGGAACGGCGGCGGCCGGCCAACTCCTCCAGCCTCCCGCGGTCCAGCTTGCCGCTGAGGGTCAGGGGCAGGGCGGGCAGCGCCACGAAGCGAGCGGGCACCATGTGGGAGGGCAGGAACTCCGCCATCTCGGCGGGCAGCCGTCGCGCGAGGGTGTCGTCCGTCTCGTCCCGGGGGACGAAGCAACCGACGAGCATGGGTTCACCGCGCGGACCGGTCACCGACACGACGGCGCCGCCGGCCACCCCCGCGCATCCGAGCAGCCGGCTTTCCACCTCGCCCAGCTCGACGCGCATCCCGCGCACCTTCACCTGCCGGTCGGCCCGGCCGAGGCAGTGCAGGGACCCGTCGGTGTCCCGTACGGCGAGGTCGCCGGTGCGGTACCAGACGCGGCCGTCCGCGTCGCGGACGAACGCCCGCCCGGTCAGCTCGGGCCGGTCCAGATAACGGTCCGCGATGCCCCCCGACAGATAAATCTCCCCGCTCTCCCCGTCCGCCACGAGCCGTCCGCCGGAGCGCAGTTGCACCTCCACGTGCGGCAGGGCCCGGCCGATGGGCGTGCCCGGCGCGTCCCGCCGGGCCAGCTCGACCGGGGTGAGCCGCTGCCACGTCGCGTAGACCGTGCCCTCGGTCGGGCCGTACAGATTGTGGTACGTCGCACCGGGGGAGAGGCCCAGGTCGGCCCAGCGGGTCACGACCGCCGGTTCCACCGCCTCGCCCGCCAGCAGCACCCGGCGCAGCGCCGGGAAGGAGGCGCCCGCCCGCACAGCGGCGTCGAGCAGATAGCGGAAGACGGTCGGTACCTGGCTGAGTACCGTCACGCGCTCCTCGACGAGCAGTTCGACCAGCCGGCGCGGATCCCTGAGCGCTCGCTCGGGCACGGCGACCAGCCGGGCGCCGGTCACCAGCGGGACCCATGACTCGGCCAGGCTCACGTCGAAGCAGGGGGAGGTGGACTGCGCCCAGACCTCGTTGGCGCCGGTCCCGAAGGACGCCACGAACCCGCGGACGAACGCGGCCAGGCTCCGATGGGAGACGACGACTCCCTTCGGGCGGCCGGTGGACCCCGAGGTGTGGAGGACGTAGGCGGTGCCCTTCGGTGCCCGCGGCCCCGGCGCGTTCGTTTCCGCAGACCCGCTCAGGATGAACGTGTCGTCGGGGCCGGCCTCCACCACCGTACGGACCCCGGCGTCGGCGAGCACGAAGTCCTGGCGCGGGCGGGGGTAGGAGGGGTCCACCGGCACGTATCCGCAGCCGTGCCGCCAGATGCCCAGCACAGCGGCGTACACCCGCCAGCCGCGCGGCATGCGCATTCCCACGAGATCGCCGGGCCGGACCCCCGCGTCCGCCAGCAGACCCCGTACCACCTCGGCGGCCGCGCCCAGTTCGCCGTAAGTGACCTCGCGGGAGGCGTCGATGACGGCGACTCCCCCCGGATGGTCGGTGATGCTCCTGCGGACCCACTCATCGACCTGTTCCATGGTGCCGAACCGCCCCTCCGCTGCGCGCCGTCGGTGGTGCGCCGAGGCACCGTCCGCGGGACGCTAAGCAGCGGCCGAGGGCCGGTCAAGACGTTCCCGGCCGGTTCCGGGCCGGTGCCCGGCGAGCCCGCGGAGGACGGTCCCGAGCGGGGCCCGGCCGGGGACCAGGGGATTCGGCCGCGTGGGCGGTGGCGGTCACCGCCCGCGCGAAGGAGCGGCGGTGCACCGCCGGAACCGCGGGGGAACCGGGGCCGCACCCGCGCGAGACGCGGCGGCGTCCCGGCGGCGGCCGCAGCGGTCGCCGAACGCCGAACCCAGAAGGGGCTCTTGTGCCGGTTGGAGGGATTTCGCACCCCCCCGGCTTTGCTGTCGTGCAGGTCGGTGAGGTGGCCGGGGCGTGGCCCGCGCGGGGCGTCCTGACGATCGTAGAGGACAAGTACAGCCGCCCCGCCCCCGGCGACGCCCGCCGCGGACGCAGCAGAAGCCGGAGACTTGGATGGCCCAGCGCGAACTCCCGAAGCCGGATCCCGAGACCGCGCGGGGCCCGGTGTTCAAGGTGCTCGGTCCCCTGGAGGTGTGGGACGGGGAGCGCCGGATCAACCCGGGCGGTGTCAGACAGCGCCACGTCCTGGCCACCCTCCTGACCCACGCCGACAAGGTGGTCCCCGTGACCCGCCTGATCCGCGCGGTCTGGGACGAGGACGCGCCGAGCACGGCGGGCAACCAGGTCCGCAAGATGATCTGGAACCTGCGCCGCAGGCTGCCCGACACCGTGCGCATCCTGACCGAACCCCCCGGCTACCGGCTCGTGCTGAGCGAGGGTCAGCTCGACTCCCGTGCCTTCGAGATCCTGCTGCGCCGGGCCGCAGCCGCGGTCGCGGAGGAGCGCACCGAGGCCGCCGTCGAACACCTCGCCGCGGCGCTGAGGCTCTGGCGCGGCCGTGCCCTGAGCGGTCTGAGCGGTTCCGTCGTCGCCTCCGGGGGCCGGGACCTCGACGAACGGCGCCTGGTCGCCACGGAGCGGCTGATCGACCTGCGGCTGCTGCGGGGGGAGGCCCGCGCCCTGGTCCCCGACCTGTACTCCCTGGTCGCCGCGCACCCGCTGCACGAAGGACTGCGGGAGAGGCTCATGCTCGCCCTCTACCGGATGGGCCGGCGCGCGGACGCGTTGCAGGTGATGGCGCAGGGTCGCGCGGAACTGGTCGAGCTCGGCATCGAACCGGGGACCGGCCTGTGCCGCCTCCAAGAGCGCATCCTGAACGACGATCCCGCCCTCACCCTGCCCGAACCGGAACCCGGGCCGGAGCCCGAACCCGAGCACACGCCCCCGCCCGGCCCCGCGGCCCACGGATCCGCCGCCGGCGAAGGCCACGGCAGCCTGCCCTACGACCTCGCGGACTTCACCGGACGCCGGGCCGAACTCGATGTCCTCCTCGGCCTCGGCGCCGCCGTCACCGACCACGCCCCCACCATCGTCACCCTCACGGGCATGCCCGGTGTCGGCAAGACCGCGCTCGCCGTGCACGCCGCGCACCGGCTGGCCGCCGCCTTCCCCGACGGCTGCCTCCACCTCGACCTCCAGGGCCTCGCCCCGTACGGCGGCCCACCCACCCTCGCCGAGGCCCTGCGGCACCTCCTGCTCACCCTCGGCACGCCCACCGCGCAGATCCCCGACGACCTCGACGGACGCCTGGTCGCCTGGCGGCGGGCCGTCGCGGGGCGACGGGTGCTGATGATCCTGGACGGCGTGGTGGACGCCGCGGCCGTACGGCCGCTGCTGCCCGGCACCGGCGGCTGCCTGGTCCTGGTGACCAGCCGGACGGTCATCGGCCACCTCGACGGCGCCGTGCCCATCCAGCTGGGCCCGCTGACGGAGGAGGAGGGCATCGACCTCCTCGGCCGCGTGATCGGCGCCCACCGGATCGACGACGCCGCCGCGGCCCGAGACCTGGCCACCGTGTGCGGGCGGCTGCCACTGGCGCTGCGCATCATCGGCACCCGGCTCAACAGCCGCCCCGCCCGCAGCCTCGCCCACGCGGCCCGGCAGATGCGCCGCCACGACCTGCGGCTGCGGGAACTCACCCTCGCCGACCGCAGCGTGGCCGTCGGCATCGGGCAGTGCTACCGGCGGCTCAGCCCGGCCCAGCAGCGCATGCTTCTCGCCCTGGGCGCAGCGCCGGCCGACCGGCTCGACGAAGGAACCGCCGCACGGCTGGCGGGGGTCAGCGAAGCGGAGGCGCAGGACGCGCTCGAAGGACTCGTCGACGCCTGTCTGCTGCAACCCCTCCCGGAACCCAGCGGCTACGCCCTGCCGGAACTGGTCCGCAGCTTCGTCGTCCAGGAGGCCGCAGAACCCGGCCCGGCCCCCGTCCCCCTCCCGATCCTGCTCACCGCCCGGCCCCGCCCGACGGACTCCGTCGCGCTCGCGGCCCGCGACCGAAGTCTCAGCACCGGCTGAGCCGGCCCCACGCACCGGGCGCGCCACGCGCCGACGCCCTCACCAGCCCGCGGTCTCCCGCGTGCGCACGGTCCCGCCGCGCGACAGCGCCGTGCGCAGGGGGAGCAGGAACGCGCAGGCGCACGTCATTCCCACCGCCCCCACGGCAAGGGCCGTCTGCGGGGCCGTCCGGTGCGCCAGCCAGCCGCCCGCCAGAGCCCCCGAGGACGCCACGCCCAGGACGAGCGTGCGGATCGAGGCGTTGACCCTGCCGTACAGGGCCGGAGGGGTCAGCACGGCGCGCACGGCGCGCTGAGTGACGTTGAAAACGATGACCAGCGCGCTCGTGACGAAGTGAGAGCCCGCGATCACGGCCGCCGCCGCGGGGCCTGGCAGGTGGACCGCGGCCGGTACCGCGAGTCCCGCCGCGCCGGCCAGGGCCAGAGACCAGCACAGGGCGGCCCGCGTACCGAAGCGGCGGGCCACACCGCCCGCCACCAGCGCCCCGGCCCCGGCACCGGCCCCGGAGGCGGCGAACACCGCCCCGGTCCACGACGGAGGCAGGGCGAGGGTCCGGGTGAGGAACAGCAGCAAAGGGGGCTCGCTCACGAACAGGAACAGGTTGAAGACCGTGGTGGCGGCGGTCACCGCGCGCAGCGTGCGACTGCCGAGGACGTACGCCGCCCCGGCCCGCATCTGTCGCCACACGTCCGTTTCCGCCGCCTCCGGCGCGCGCGGGCGGTCCTCCCGGGGCAGCCGCCAGGTGAACACGGCGGACAGCGCATACGCGCCCGCGTTCCCCAGCAGCGCCCACGGACCGGTGAGCAGCTGCACGGCCGCACCCCCCGCCGAACTCCCCAGGATCGTCGCCCCCGACCCCGACAGTTCGAACCGCGCGTTCGCGCGGACCAGGTCCCCGGGCGCGACCAGGGTGGGCAGCAAGGCGCTGTACCCGACGTCCGACACCGCCCCCTGGGCGCCGATCAGCAGGGCGACCACGACGAGCAGGGACGGCGACAGGACGTGGCACACCGCGGCGACGGGCACCGCCAACAGCAGTGCCGCACGCGTGAGATCGGCACACACGAGCAGCAGACGACGGGAGTGGCGGTCCACCCACACCCCGGCGAACGGACTGACCACCAGGTGCGGCAGTGTGCCCGCCGCGCTCAGCAGCCCCAGCCGCACTCCGTCCGCGTGCAGGGTCACGGCGGCGACCAGCGGCAGCGCCACCACGGAGACGTTCGCCCCGAACTGGGAGACGGCCTGGGCCGCCCACAGGTCCCGGAAGGCCGGGCCGAGCGCGGGGCGTCTCATGACCGGCGCATCTCTTCACCGAGGTCCGCGAGCACCCGTGGATGGCGCACCAGGCCGGTGTGGTCGGTGTCGACCTCCCGCAGGTCGAACCCGCCCGCCACCCGGGCCCGCCAGCGCCGCACGTCCGCTTCCGCCACGTCCCGGCTGCGGTGGAAGACGACGCTGCCCTCGTAGCGCGGCGGCCGGTAGCGGCTCAGGGCCCGCAGGTGTGCCCGGAAGACGGCGGGGTCGGCGTCCGGTGCCTCCCGCCGGCGCCGGGAGCGCACCTCGTCGTCCGACGGCGGGGCCGTCCCGGGGTAAGCGCTGTCGAGGACGGACAGCAGCGCCACCTCCTCACCCCGGGACCGCAGCAGCACCGCCAGTTCGAAGGCGACCACGCCGCCGAAGGACCAGCCGCCCAGCCGGTACGGGCCGCGCGGGCGGACCCGCAGGATCTCCGCCAGATGGACGCGCGCCACCTCCTCCACGGAGTCCAGCGGGCGCGAGATGGCGAGCGCGTGGACCGGGACGCCCGACACCGCGAGGTCGCGGTAGCACAGTACGGTCCCGGCGACCGGATGCACCATGAACAGCGGATCCCGGCGCTCCGTCCGGCCGTCCAGCAGGGCCGCCTGGAGCGCCGGGGTGGCGTGGTTCAGCACCGCCCCGACCGGCAGCCGCTCGCCGAACTCCTCGTGCAGCATCCCGATCAGTCGCAGGGCCGCCAGCGAGTGCCCGCCCACCGTCAGGAAGTCGTCGTGCGCCCCGACCGGCGCGCGGCCCAGGGCCCGCTCCCAGACGGCGGCGACCCGTGCCTCTGTGAGGGTCCGCGGCGCCGTCCACGACGGATCCGCCCCGGGCCGGGGCAGCGCGGCGTGGTCGATCTTGCCGTGCCGGGTCAGGGGCAGCCGGTCCAGCGGGACGACCACCGAGGGGACCTGGTGCGCGGGCAGCAGCGTCCGGGCGAACCGGATCAGTTCGCCGGGCGCGGGCAGCCCTTCGGCGGCGCCCGTACCTCCGACCACATGGGCGATGAGGCGGTCCCCGTCCGCGGTGACCGCGCACTGCCGCACGCCGGGGTGCCGGGCCAGCGCGGCCTCCGTCTCGGCCGGCTCCACCCGGAAGCCGCGTATCTTGACCTGGCGGTCGGCGCGGCCGGTGAACTCCAGCTCACCGCCGGGCAGCCGCCGCACCAGGTCCCCGGTGCGGTAGACCCGGCGCAAGCCGCCGCCGGGCAGCCGGATCGTCGGAAAGCCGCGCGCGGTCGCCGCGGCGTCCCGGTGGTAGCCGAGCGCCAGCGCCGCCCCCGCGATGTGCAGTTCACCCGGCACGCCGAGCGGCACCTCCCGGCCGTGCCGGTCCAGCACATGCAGGTCGACGCCGTCGACGGGACGGCCGATGGGCACGGAGTCCCCGCCGGCGCCGGGAACACAGCGCCACCAGGTGACCTCCACCGCGGCCTCGGTGGGCCCGTACAGATTGAACAGCGCGGTCTCCGCCAGCGTGGCCGTGAACCGGTCCTGGAGCGCCCGCGGGAGCACCTCGCCGGTGCACAGTACGCGGGTGAGGCCGGTACGCGCCGCGTCCGGGTCGTCGAGGAACGCCTCCAGCGCTGACGGTACGAAGACCGCGGCGGTGACCTGCTCGGACCGCAGCAGCCGCGCCAGCGCGCCCGGCGTCCGGGGCGCCTCCGGCCCGGCCACGACCACCGTGCCGCCCGAGGTCAGCGGCCAGAACAGCTCCATGACCGCGACATCGAACGTGCAGGCCGTCTGGTGCAGCACCCGCTCCCCGGGTGCCAGCGCGAAGGCGTCCCGCATCCAGCGCAGCAGGTTGCACACGGCGCGGTGCGGCACGACGACCCCCTTGGGATCACCGGTCGAGCCGGAGGTGTGGATCAGGTAGGCGGCGTCCTCCGCGGCCACCGGTGGCAGCGCCACCGGGGCGCTGCCACCGGCCTCCTGCGCCTCCAGGGCCCGCACATCCTGCTCCGTCAGCGTCAGGTGCGTGCGCGCCCGCCCGGTGAGCGCGTCCCGCCGCAACGGGGGGTCGTCCGGGTCCAACGGCACGTGCGCGGCACCGGACTTGAGCACCGCGAGGAACGCGACGGCCTGGAGGGCGGAGCGCCGGAGCACCAGGCCGACGAACCGGCCCGGCCGACAGCCCCGGCGCACCAGCGCGGCGGCGAGCCGGTCCGAACGGGCGTCGAGCTGGCGGTAGGTGAGCGTGCGCCCCGCCTCCCGCACGGCGACGAGGTCCGGTGTGCGCCGGGCCTGCTCGGTGAAGAGCCGGTGCAGCAGGGCGGTGCCGGGCCCGGCGGCAAGCGCCGCCTGCCGTGGGCGGCCCGCGGCGCGCTCCGCCTCCGACAGCAGGACCACCTCGCCGTACGGAGCGTCAGGGCGCGCGGTCATGGCCTCCAGCGCCGCGCCGTAGTAACGGTGGACGAGCGCCACCCGTTCCTCGGTGAAACGGTCCGCGTCCCACCGCAGTCCCAGGCGCAGCGCGCCGTCGGCTCCGTCCAGGGAGAACTCCGCGCCGAACGGGATGTCCGCGTCGGCCACCCCCTCCTCGGCCACGATCCGCGGCCCGTCCGGCGGGAGGGACCGCTCGACGTGGAAGTGCGTGAAGTTGAAGAACGTCGTGAAGAGGACGGCCCGGCCGGTCACCCGCATGATCTCCGCCAACGGGAAGCGGACGTGCCGCTGGACCTCCAGGTCGGCCCCGGCGGTGGCCCGGACGAGCTCGGCCCAGCTGCCGTCGGGCAGGCGCAGCCGCAGCGGCAGGGTGTTCAGGAACAGCCCGGTCACCCGGTCGCCGTCGGGTTCCGGCACCCGGCCGGGGCAGACCGCGCCGCTGACGACGTCATCGGTCCCCGACAGCAGGCCCACGACGCGCAGATGGGCCGCGAGGAGCACCGTGCGCACCGGGACCCCGAGCGCGCGCGCCAGCCGGGTCACCCGCTCCGCCAGGCCCTCGGCCAACGGCCGTTCCAGATAGCGCATCGTGGTCCCCCCGCCGGCGGAGCGCCGTCCGGGCAGTTCCGTCAGCGACATGCCGGCCAGCTTCCGGCGCCAGAACGCGCGGGGTGCCGGGTCCGCGAGCGCCGCCCGTTCCAGCGCCACGTAGGAGCGGAACCTGGCGACGGGCGGCGCTCCGACACCGGTACGCGCGTACCGGGCGAGCAGCTCCACCAGCAGGGAGCGTTCGCTCCAGCCGTCCATGACGGCGTGGTGCTCGGTGACGAAGAGCCGGGTCAGGTCGTCGGTGAGCCGCTGGAGGTGGTAGCGGACCAGGGGTGGCCGCGCCGTGTCGAACGCCTTGGATCGTTCGGCCGCGAACCGTGCGGCCCCGCGCGCCTCCCGGTCGGGCAGCCCCCGCAGGTCCTCCACCGTCAGGGGCACCGGAACCCGGGCGTGCACGAGCTGCACGGGTTCGCTGAACCCGGTCAGCGCGAACGAGGTGCGCAGCAGTTCATGGCTTTCCGTCAGGCCCGAGACGGCCTCGCGCCAGCGGCGCGCGTCGAACGGCCCGCGCAGGGTGTACGCCTTGACGTTGTGGTAGAGCCCCGACCGCTCGCTGTGGAAGAACATGCCCGCCTGGAGGCGGGTCAGCGGGTAGGCGTCCGTGACGCCGGGGCCGATCCCGGCCCGGTCCCCGGGCGACAGCAGCGCGAACGGCTCGTGCGCGTGCGCCCCGGACGGCGGCGCGGGCACGGCGGCCAGCGCCAGCGCGCGCACGCTCTGGTGCCGCAGCAGGTCGGACACGTCGAGGTGCAGGCCCTGCGCACGGGCCAGGGCCACGATCCGGATGCTGCGCAGGGAGTCCCCGCCGAGCGCGAAGTAGTTGTCGTCCACGTCCACCGCCGGCCGCTCCAGCACCTGTTGCCAGATCGCCGCGAGGGCCGCCTCCACCGCGGCCGCGGGGCGTGCGCGCGGCGCCGGGGCCCGATCGACCGGGTCCGGCAGCGCCGCCCGGTCCACCTTGCCGTTCACCGTCAGCGGCAGCCGGTCCAGGACCACCAGGTGGGCCGGGACCAGGTGGTCGGGCAGCCGGGCGCGCAGCGCGCGCCGCAGCGTGTCGGGGTGCATCCCGGCGTCGGCCGCGGCGTATCCGGTGAGTACACCGTCGCGGTGCACCACACACGCCTCCTGGACCCCGTCCAGCGCCGCGAGCGCGGCCCGCACCTCTCCCGGCTCCACCCGGAACCCCCGGATCTTGACCTGGTCGTCGATCCGGCCGTGGTACTCAAGGCCCCCGTCGGGCAGCGTCCGCACCAGGTCGCCGGTGCGGTACCTGCGGCTCCCGGCGCGCTCCACGAACCGCTCGGCGGTGGGCCCCGGCAGGCCGAGGTAGCCGTCGGCGAGACCGGCTCCCTCCAGCCACAGTTCCCCCACCACGCCCGGCGGCACCGGACGCTCGCGGTGGTCCAGGACGTGGGCGCGCAGATCCGCCAGGGGGACCCCGACGGGGCTGCCGGGGCGGGTGGTGTCGGCGGCGGTCATCCGGCGGCAGGTGGCGTGCACGGTGGCCTCGGTGATGCCGTACATGTTCATGACCCGCGGGCTGTCCTCGCCGTGCCGGGCGAACCAGCCGGCCAGGATGCCGGGGTCCAGCGCCTCCCCGCCGAGGACCACCCTGCGCACCGCCAGCCCCGGTGGTGCCTGCGTGTCGTACCGGATGAACTGCGCGAACACGGACGGGGTGAGGCTGAGCACGGTGATCTGTTCACGCCGCACCAGGGCGTGCAGCAGTGCGGGGGAGCGGGTGGTGTCCGCGTCCACCACGACGAGCCGTCCGCCGTGCAACAGGGCGCCCCACAGCTCCCACACCGAGTAGTCGAAGGCATGGCTGTGGAACAGCGACCAGACGTCGTCCGCGCCGAAGCCGAACCACCGGTCCGTGGCGGAGAACAGTCGCACGATGTTGCGGTGGGCCACCAGGGCGCCCTTGGGGGTGCCGGTGGAGCCGGAGGTGTGGATGACGTAGGCGAGGTCGTCCGGGGTCACGCCGGTCTCGGGCGCCGTGTCCGGGTGCCGCGCGAGCGACGGGTCGGCGACATCGACGCACCGCCCGGCGAACCCGGCCGGCCCGCCGTCGGTGACGGTGACGCCGAGCCGGGCGTCGGCCGCCAACCGCCGCAGCCGCGACGGGGGATGGGCCGGGTCGAGCGGGAGATAGGCGCCGCCCGCCTTCAGCACGCCCAGCAGGGCGACGATCAGGAAGGACGACCGGGACACGTGCACGCCGACCAGCGTGCCCCGGCCCACCCCGTGTTCGCGCAGCCGGTGCGCGAGCCGGTTGGCCCGCCGCTCCAACTCCCCGTAGGTCAGCGACCGGTCCTGCGCGACGACCGCGACCGCGTCGGGACGGCGGGCCGCCAGTTCGGCGAACACCTCGTGGGCGCACCGCCCCACCACCGGCACCTCCAGAGCGGACGGCGGCGACGAGGGCACCACGTCCACCTGGGACAGGAGGACGTCGGGGCGCGCAGCCACCTCGCGCAACAGGTGGCCGTAGTGCTCGGCGAACCGCCGTGCCATCGCCGCGTCCATGGCGTCCGCGCGGTGCTCCAGCGTGCAGCGCGCCCCCTCCCCGTCCTCCATGACGTCCAGGAGCAGCGGGAACTTCGCCTCGGCGACCGGCACGTCCTCTTCCTCGACGCGCAGGCCGGGCCGTGGGGTGCGGGGCGGCTCGGCGCGGCGCAGCGTGAACGCGGCTCGCACGAGCGGCGCACCGTCTTCGCGGCGCTGCGGCCGAACGGCGGCCACGACCTCGTCGAACGGCAGTCGCTGGTGGTCCAGCGCGCGGAACAGCTCGTCGCGCACCACACCGCACAGGGCCCGGAAGGAGCGGTCCGGGCGCAGGTCCGCGCGGAGCGCGACCGTATTGGCCAGCAGCCCCACGGTCCGGTCGAAGCGCGCCTCGGTGCGGCCCGCGACCACCGTGCCCACCACCACGTCATCGGTCCCGGCGTACCGGCTGAGGAGGACCATGTACGCGGACAGCAGCACCCCGAACAGGGTGGTGTCACCGCCGGCGGCGACGGCGCGCAGGCGCCGGACCACGTCGGAGGGGAGGGCGAGGACGACGCTGCCGTCCCGGCTGTCCCGGGTCAGGGGCGGCGGGAGGACGAGCGGTGCCGGTCCGTCGCCCAGCCGCTCGCGCCAGTAGGCCCGTTCGGACGCGGCGTCCGTGCTCGCGAGAAACGCCTCCTGCGCGGAGGTGAACGCCCGGTAGGGCGGCGCGGCCGGCCCCTCGCGTGCGAAGAGTTCCTCCAGCAGCACGCCCACCGACCAGCCGTCGCTCACGATGTGGTGCATGCACAGCAGCAGCCGCCACCGCTCGGGGCCCAGGCGCAGCAGCCGCACCCGGAACAGCGGTCCGCTCGCCAGATCGAAGGGGCGGTCGCGCTCGACGTCCGTCCACCGGGCCGCCGCGTCGTCCGGGAGCACTTCCCGTGCGGTGCCCGGAGGTTCGTCGTAGCGCCAGTCGACTTCCGCGCGGGCGTCCACGATCTGTGTCAGCCGTCCGTCCCGCAGGGCGAACCGGGTCCGCAGCGCTTCGTGGCGGTCCACCAGCCGCTGGGCCGCGCGGGCGAGTTCCGCCGGCCGCACATCGCCGTGGAGTGTGCGGGCCACGGGCAGGTGGTGGACGGCCGAGGTGCCGGACGCGGCATCGACGTAGTACATCCTTTGCTGGGCGCTGGACGCCGGAAATTCCACGGTGCTCTCCGCTAGTGGTCGGGGCCGGTGCGGACGCCGTGCGCGGCCAGGAAGGCCACGACGGCGTCGGCGGTACGGGGGTCACGCAGCAGATCAACCCGCTCGCACCCGATGCGCAGGCCGTCGCCGGGGGTGCGCGCCGACAGGATCCGCAGCGTCGGGCCCACCGACGCGGGCGGCGGGGCGTGATGGGCGGCCAGCAGATGGGCGAGCCAGCGCAGGGCCGCGTCGACCAACGGCTCCGCGAGGTCCTGGACGTCCTCGGCGCCGGCGCCGTCGGCGCGCAGGGCCCCGTCGACGTGCGCGGCGAGCCGGTGCCGCGCGTGCGCGAGGAAGGCGCCGGGCTCGCCGACGCACGCGGCCAGGTGCCGGGCCTCCCGGTGGTCCGGCACCACACCGAGCTGGGCGACGGTGTCGCGGTAGGCGGTCAGGACCATCGCCGCGGTCACCGGTTCGGCGTCGAAGAGGACGAGCGGCACCGCGCGGTCCGTCCGGCCGGCGAGGACGGCGGCCAGGGGCGCGGACGCGCAGGGGGCCAGCACCGCGGCGGGCCTGTCGGGGGGCAGAGCAGCGCACAGCCCCTCCAGGTACGGGCCGGGCGACGCGGGCGGGGGAGGCGCGGGCAGGAGCTGGTGGAGAGCGGGCAGCCGGAGGGCGGACAGGGGGGCTTCGGCGCGCTGGGCGGGGTGGTCGAGGGCCAGCAGGACGGGGGGCGCGGGGGTCACCAGGGGAACCTCTGCCGGGTGAAGGGGAATCCGGGAAGGGGGGCCCGCGGGCCGGGGCCGTTGAGCGCGGCGAAGTCGAGAGCGGCGCCGCGCCGGTGCAGGGCGGCGAGTCCGGCCGCGCCCCAGAGGTACCAGGCGCTGTCCGGCAGCACCCGGCGGCCGAAGTCCCGCAGCACGGGAGTCGGCGCGATCTCCACGAAGTCCCGGGTGCCGGTGGCGCCCAACGCGCGCAGAGCGGGGTCGAACAGCACCGGGTACCGGACCTGGCGGACCAGGCAGTCCGGGTCGGGAGTGGTTCCGGCCGGAAGCAGTTCGCCGTCCGCCGCCGAGGCCCACGGCACCCGCAGGGGGCGCCAGTCGAGGTCACGTGCGCAGCCGGCGAGCCGGTCCATGACCGGCTCCATCAGGTGGGAGTGGTAGGCGGTCGTCATCGGCAGGGCGCGGAACGGCACCGCGCGGGCGTCGAGCCAGGACTCCGCGCGGTCCATCACCGCGTCGGGTCCCGAGAGAGTGTGCGAGGTGGGCGCGTTGTGGGCGGCGAGGTCCGCCCCGGTCCCGGCGGCCGCGTCCAGCGCCACCTCCAGGGGCGCGCTGATCGCCAGCATGCGTCCCGGCCGGGTGGACCGGGTCAACTCCTCGCGGATCAGTGTGAAGCGGACCGCGTCGGCCGGCGTCAGGGCGCCCGCCGCGCACAGCGCGGCCAGTTCGCCCAGGCTGTGCCCGACCACACAGGCGGGCTCCACCCCGGCCCGCTCCCAGCGCCGGGTGTGCGCCACCTGCCACACGAGGTGGGCGGCCTGGGGCCGGTCCAGCACCTCCGCGAACGGCTCCACCACGGCCCGGACGACCGGGTCGTCCCGGTGCGCGCCGGTGTCCCACGCGCCGGCGCCCTGGCCGCGGAACGCGAACGCCGGGGGCCCGAGCGGTGGTTCCCCGGGCCACTCCCGGGCGAGCGCGGCGTCCAGCGCGTCGGCGATCTCCGCGGCGGTGCGTCCCGCGACGGCGAGGCGGGCGGCCGGACGGGGCGGGCGGCCGTGCAGTCGCCGGGCGACGTCCCCCGCGCGAAGACCGTCGTGCCCGCGCAGCCAGTCGCGGAGCTGGGCGGCCCGGCGCCGCAGCGAGGCCTCGTCGGGTGCGGCGAGCGGCACCAGCGCCTCCCGGCCGCCATCGGGCACCGTGGCTCGCACGGGCGGTTCCTCCAGGACGACGTGGGCGTTGGTGCCGCCGAACCCGAGCGCGCTGACGCCCGCCCGGCGCGGGCCGCTCCCCGCCGGCCAAGCAGCGCGTTCGGTGACCGGGAAGAACGGGCTCCGCGACCATGCCAGTCGCGGGTCGGGCGCCGACGAGTTCACCGTGGGCACCAGTTCACCGTGGCGCAGCATGAGCACCGTCTTGATCAGCCCGGCCATCCCCGCGCACGTGTCGAGGTGCCCGACCGACGGCTTCACCGAGCCGAGCCCGGTGCGCGCGGTCCCGCCCGGCGCGGGCCCCGCCAGGGCCTCGGTGAGCGCGCGGAACTCGACCGGGTCGCCCACCGCCGTGCCGGTGCCGTGCGCCTCCAGGTAGCCGATCGTCTGCGGCTCGGCCCCGGCGCGTTCCAGGGCGTGCCGGACCGCGGCGGCGTGACCGCGCACCGACGGGGCGGTGAACCCCGCCTTGGCGTGCCCGTCGTTGGTGACCGCGGACCCCAGGATCACGGCGTGCACGGTGTCCCCGTCGGCCAGGGCCCGGGCCAGCGGCTTCAGCAGCACCACGCCGACCCCGTCCCCGCCCACCGTGCCGTCGGCGGCCACGTCGAAGGCGCGGACGACCCCGCTCGGCGACAGGATGTACTCCGGGTCCGCCGGGCCCTCGGGGACGGGTGTGCGGCGGACGGCCGCCGCGCCGGCGAGCGCGAGGTCCGCGTCCCCCGTCAGGAGTGCCTGGACCGCCATGTGCACCGCGACCAGCGAGGTGGAGCAGGCGCTCTGCACGGTCACCGCCGGCCCGGTCAGCCCAAGGTGCCAGGCGACCCGGGTGGCCAGGAAGTCCCCCTGCCCGCCGATGAGTTCGGCGACCGCCTCGAGCGGATCGGCGGCGCTGCCGTCGCGCAGGAAGTGCGGCGCCTGCGGACCGTAGAGGTTCATGCCGGTGCCCGCGAAGACCGCGACCCGGGTCTCCTCGTCCGGTTCCGGGCAGCCTCCGTCCTCCAAGGCGTGGTAGCAGCTCTCCAGCAGCAGCCGGTGCGCGGGATCGGTCCGCTCCGCCTCCCGCGGGCTCATCCCGAAGAACGCCGCATCGAAGGCGTCCGCGTCGGCCAGCGGTTCGCCGACCGAGCAGACCCCGGCCTGCAGGTTCTGCCAGAAGGCGTCGATGTCCGGGGCGCCGGGGAGCCGGGCCGCCATGCCGATGACGGCCACCCGCCGGTCCACGGTCACCGGCGGGTCCACGCGGGCCGCGGGTGGCGCGGGACGCGCCCCGTCCCCGTCGAGGTACCGGGCCAGGGCGCGCACCGTGTAGTGCTCGGTCAGCACGGCGGCGGGCACCGCCCTGCCGAACTCCCGTTCAAGACGCAGCCGCAGCCGCGCGGCGAGCAGGGAGGTCAGCCCCAGTTCGGGCAAGGGGACCTCGGCATCGACCTGCGTGCCGCCCAGCAGAGCGGCCACGGTCCGGGCGACCCGCTCCCGCGTGCCGTTCACCGGGCACCCGCGAAGTGCCGCGCCAGGGCGTGGATCGTCGGCGCCTTGAGGAACTCCGCCATGGGCACCCGTTCGCCCGTCTCGCCGCGCATCCGCTCCAGCATCCGCACGGCGTGCAGGGAGTCGCCGCCCACCTGGAAGAACGACACGTCCGCGGGAAGGCTCTGCACGCCCAGCTCCAGGCACCACAGCCGGTGCACCCGCTCCTCCTGCGAAGTGGCCGGCGGGCGGCCCACGGGCAGGGCCCCAGCTCCCGTCGTCCCGCGCAGCGCGGCCCGGTCCAGCTTGCCGTTGGCACCCACGGGAAGCCGGTCCACGGCGAACCAGGCCGCCGGGACGAGATGGTCCGGCAGCGACTCGGCGAGCCCCGCACGCAGCACGGACACCCAGTCCGCCGGCTGTTCGCGCAGCACGACATGGGCGACGAGCCGCGGTTGTGGCTCGTGTTCGGCCAGCACGGCCGCCTCCACCACCTCCGGCAGCGCGTTCAGTGCCGCCTGCGCCTCACCCGGTTCGACCCGGAACCCGCGGATCTTGACCTGGTCGTCCAGGCGGCCGAGGTGCTCCAGCGCGCCGTGGTGGGTGAAGCGGACCAGGTCGCCGGTCCGGAACCAGCGCCGGGTGCCGTCGTCCAGGAACCGGCGGGCCGTGAGGTCCGGGTCGCCCGGGTAGCCGTCGGCCACCTGCGCCCCGCCGATCAGCAGTTCCCCGGGCACCCCCGGTGGCACCGGGCGACCCTGCCGGTCCTCGACCCGCAGCAGCACCCCGGTGACGGGCCGTCCGATCGGCGGAGCGGGGCCGTCGGCCGGCGACACGAGGTGCTCGGTCACGATCACCGATGCCTCGGTCGGCCCGTACTGGTTGAACAGGCGGGTCTGCGGCTGCTCCGCCAGAAACCGGGTGAGCGGGGGCCCCATGCGCAGGGGCTCGCCCGCGCAGAAGATCTCTCGCAGGGACGGCATCGGTCCGGCGCTGCGCAGGAGGGCCGCCAGCGGGGTGGCGGGCAGGCACAGGCGCTCGACCTCGTGCCGGCGCACGATCTCTCCGACGGCCGCCGGGTCGAGACGGTCGGCCTCGTCCAGCAGGACCAGTTCCGCACCCGCGGCGAGCGTGCCGAAGACTTCCTGCACGCTCACGTCGAAGCTGGCCGAGGTCCACTGGAGCGTGCGCAGCGGCGGGTGCGTCCGTGCCTGCCAGCGCAGCAGGGCCACCGGTCCGCGGTGCGGCACCGCGACCGGCCGCGCGCCGCCCGTGGTCCCTGAAGTGAAGATCATGTACGCCGTCGCGCCCGGGTCGGCGGGCACGCCGGGCGGGGCCATCGGGAGGGCGGGGTCGGCGTGCGGATCGGTGAGGTCGAGCACGGCGCCGCTCTCCCGGACCAGCGCCTCGCGGCGCGCGGCGGGCAGAGCCGGGTCGACGGGGACGTACGCGGCCCCGCACTTGAGGACCGCCAGCAGCGCGGTGACCAGGCCGGGCCCCCGGGGCAGCCGCACCGCGACCGCGCTGCCGGGGGTGACCCCTTCGCCGATCAGCCGGTGGGCGAGCCGGTTGGCGTCGGAGTCCAGCTCGCCGTACGTGATCGTGCCGTGCGCTCCGGACAGGGCGACCGCGTCCGGCTCGGCGAGGGCCGCCCGCTCGAACAGCCCGTGCAGGGACGCCGGTCCGTCGTCCTCGTGACCCCCTCCGGGGGCGGCGCGGTCCTCCGTCGCGGCGGCCGAGCCGTCGTGGAGGGCGAGGAAACGCTCGTCCGGCGCGGTCAGCGAGGTCAGGGCGGACAGGGGCCCGGCCGAGTCGTCCAGCCCCCGGCGGAGCAGGTCCTCGATGTGGCGGAGCAGCCGGGTGAGCGTCTCCGTTTCGAACAGGCCTTCGTCGTACTCCACCGTGCAGCCGAGGCCGTCCGGGCGGCCCGTGAAGTAGAGGGCCAGGGCGAAGGGCGCCTGCGCACGCGGCACCGGGAGCGGGCGCGCGGACAGCCCTGCCCCGCCGAAGTCCCCGTCCACTTCCTCCTCGTACTCCACCAGCACGTCGAACAGGGGGTTGGTGCCCGCGGCCCGCTCCGGGTTGACCGCCGCGACGACCTCGTCCAGCGGCACGTCCCGGTGCTCCAGCGCGTCCATGACCACGCCGCGCACCCGCCGCACGAGAGCGGCGAACGACGGGTCGCCCGACACGTCCAGACGCAGGGCCAGGGTCTCCACGTACATCCCGATCCGGTCCTCGGTGCCCGGTGGCCGGTGCGAGACGGCGGTACCGAGGACGACGTCGTCGGTGTCGCCGAACCGGCCGAGCACGGCGGCGACCGCGCTCAGCAGCGTCGTGAACGCGGTGGCCCCGACCGAGCGCCCGAAGGCGCGCAGGCGCCGGGCGAGCGCGCCGTCGAAGTCGTGGGTCAGGCTCGCGCCCCGCACCGGCCGGGCAGCGTCGCGCGGCCGGTCGGCAGGCAGCCGCAGCACCGGGGCGCCCCGCAGCAGCCGCGTCCAGAACGCGAGTCCGGCCTCGCCTTCCGGACGCGGGTCCGGTGCCGGCGGTTGGGGGAGCGGAGGCAGCGCGGCGGCGCCACCGCGGTGGCAGGCGGCGAGGTCGCGCAGGAAGACCGCGGTGGACCCGGCGTCGAAGACGCTGTGGTGCGCCACCAGGTACAGGATGTGGCGTTCCGGCCCGAGCACGCCCAGCGCCACCCGCCACAGCGGGCCCGCCGACAGATCGAAGGGCGCCGTGCCGTGTGCGGCGTGCAGCTCGGCGACCGCCTCCTGGGGGGTGCGGCCGGTCAGCTCGGTGACGGGGCACTGCGGGGTGAACGGCCCTCCGACCGCCTGCCGCAACACGCCGTCCACCTCCCGGAAGGACGTGCGCAGCGCGTCGTGGCGAGCCACCACCTCAGCCAGCGCCCCGATCAGCGCGTCCCGGTCCAGTGGTCCCGTCAGCTCCACGGCCTTGGGCTCGTTGTGGACCGAGCGTCCCGGGTCCATCCGGTCCATCAGCCACATCCGGCGCTGCTGCGGCGAGGCGGGCGCGGTGACGGCGGGCGGTGCCGCCACGGCCGGTACCACTACGGCCGGTGCCCGGGCCGGCCGGCCGCCGTCCGGGGCCGGGTCGTCCTTGAGCGCCGCCAGGTGGGGGAGGCCGGCCAGCATGTCCGCGGCGGGGAGACCGAAGTCCACGAAGGCGCCGATCTCGTCCACCCCCGCCGCCACCAGCGCGTCCAGCACCGGCCGCACCTCGGCCCGGGTGCCGATCAGCGCCCGGGTCGCGCAGTAGCGGTCGTAGGCGCGCTCCAGCAGGAACTCCACGTCGTCCGCCGGGGTGTGCGCCAGGTCCACCTCGACGCCGAGACTGCGCACCGCGGTGTCGAACAGCGACAGCGAGGACCGCAGGTAGGCGCTGAAGGGGCCGTACGCCTCCTGCCGCGCCCGCGCGCCGTCCCCGCGCAGATACGTGTGGACGAGGACGGTGACCCGCCCCTCCCGCGGGTCGAGCCCGCACGCGGCACGGGTGCGCCGGTACAGCGCGATGTTGCGCGCCAGGTCCCCGACGTCCTGCTGCATCAGATTGGTCACGACGCCCACGTCCTCCCGCGCCGCCCGCTCCCAGCTCGCGGGAGTGGACAGGACGGCCACCGCGAGCGGCATCCGCTTCTGTACCGGCGCCGGGAAGAGCGTCACGTCGACGGGCTCGCCGTCGCCCCCGACCGCGGTGTGCGGTGCGCCCGCCCACAAGCGGCGTACGGTGTCGAGGCGTTCGTACATCAGCTCGCGCCGGTCCTCGTAGTTCCCGGGCGCCAGGACGAAGTCGCCCGAATGCCAACCGGAGGCCACGCACAGCCCGGCCCGCCCGCCGGAGAGGTTGTCGACCATGGCCCATTCCTCGGCGACCCGCACCGGGTGGTGCAGCGGCAGCACGACCGACCCCGCGTGCAGGCGCACGGACCGGGTGCGCGCCGCGAGCGCCGCGGCCAGCACCGCGGGGTTGGGGAACAGCCCGCCGAAGGAGTGGAAGTGCCGCTCGGGCACCCACAGCGCGTGGAAGCCGTTCGTGTCGGCGAACTCCGCCGCGGTCAACAGCGCTTCGTAGCGGGCGGGGCCGTCGCCGTGCGGGTAGTCGCCGAAGAAGTAGAGGCTGAAGTCGACGGGGCCGCGGTCCGCGCTCCGGCGGCCCTGCGGACCGGGGTCCGGCTCCGGCTCCGGCGCGAGGCGAGCGGTCATGGCCCGCACCGACAGCTCGTCCTCGAACAACGCGCGGACCGGCAGCCGGACTCCGAACCGGTCATGCAGCCTGCGCGTCAGGGCGAGCAGCGTCAGTGACTCGCCGCCCAGCGCGATCAGCGGGGCCTCCGGGTCGACGGCGTCCACCGGCAGCCCGAACACCTCGGCCACCAGGGCACGTACGGCGGGCAGCGTCGCGTTCACAGGGTGGCCCCTTCCGAGGGCGTCAGGCGCCAGAAGGCGCCCAGCCCGTCGATGTCCTCGATCTCCTCGCGCACGCCGTTGCGCTCCCGCCAGTCGTGGACGGCGTCCCGGCAGGCCGGGATGTGGTAGTCGTCGACGATGACGAAGCCGCCCGGGGACACCCTCGGGTGGAGGAGGTCCAGGGTCTGCACGGTGGAGGTGTACAGGTCGCTGTCGAGCCGCAGCACCGCGAGCCGCCCGAGCGGGGCGGACGGCAGCGTCTCGTGGAACCAGCCCGGCAGGAACACGACCTGCTCGTCCAGCAGCCCGTACCGCTCGAAGTTGCGCCGCACGGTGTCCAGGTCCACGGCGATGACGTCGTTGTGGGTGTGCGCGGCGAGCGCCCGGTCTGCCGGGTGGGTGTCCGCGTCCGGCACGGGCATGCCCTGGAAGGAGTCCGCCACCCACACCCGCCGGTCCGTCACGCCGTGCGCCCGCAGGACCGCCCGCATCAGGATGCACGCGCCGCCCCGCCAGACCCCCGTCTCGATCAGGTCGCCCGGGACGCCGTCCGCCAGGACGCGCTCCACGCAGTACTGGAGGTTGTCCAGCCGCCGCCGGCCGATCATCGTGTGCGCCTGGCTCGGCCAGTCCACGCCGAGCCTGCGGTTGAGCGGTTCGTAGTCGGCCGAGGGCGCCCAGTCGGCGGGGATCGGCGGATCCTCGTAGATCGTGTTGGACAGGACCTCCTTGATCAGGTCCAGATACAGCTCAAGCGTCGGCGTGCTCATGCGCCCCTCACCGGTTCGGTCTCGGTCAGTCGTCGGGCCAGCTCGCGCACGGTCGGCGCGGCCAGGAAACCGCTGAGGTCGACGCGGGCCGGAAAGCTGGCCCGCAGCCGGGCCAGGACCAGCGCCGCCGACAGAGACGTGCCGCCCAGCGACAGGAAGGAGTGGTCACGGCCGATGTCCTCGCGGCCCAGGACCGCCGACCACACCGACGCCACCTCCCGCTCGACACTCCCGTCCGGCGCCTCCCCCGCCGCTCCGGGCGGGGGAGGCGCCGGCAGCCGGGCGCGGTCGACCTTGCCGTGCGGGGTGAGCGGCAGCCGGTCCACGGACTGGATCCGCGCGGGCACCAGGTGCGCCGGGAGCTCCGCCGCGAGCCGGGCCCGCAGCCCCGCCGCGTCGCCGGCCACGTACGCCGCCAACTGCGTCTCCCCGGCGACCTGTTCGGCGGTCACCGCGCACTCGCGCACCCCGGGCAGCGACCCGAGGACCGACTCCACCTCCGCCGGATCGACCAGATGGCCCCGGACCTTGACCTGGTCGTCGGCGCGGCCGAGGAACCGCAGCAGACCGTCCTGGTCCCGTGCGACGAGATCGCCCGTCCGGTACGTGGGCCACTCGGCCCCCGGACCCTGGACGAAGCGGCGCGCGGTCGCCGCCGGGTCGTTGAGGTAGCCGTGGCCGACGCCGGGCCCCGTCAACCACAGCTCGCCGTCGACCACGCCGGCTCCGAAGCCCGCCACAGGCGTGCCGATCGGCGGCAGGTCAGGCCAGGCGCCGGGCGGGCCGGTCAGGGTGTGCGCGAGGGCCACGTGCGTCTCCGAGGGGCCGTAGTGGTGGTGCAGCCGACAGCGCGGCAACTCCGCGAAGAAGCGCCTGATCCCGGGCGTCACCCGCAGCGCCTCGCCCGCCACGGCGACCTCCCGCAGTGCGCTGGGGAACACGCCCGTGTACGGCACGAGCGCGGCGAGCCGGTCGAGCACGACCGGTGGCACGAACAACCGCTCCACACGCCGCCGTTCGAGCAGTTCCGCGAGCCGCACCAGGTCCCGGCGCTCGTCCTCGTCCGGTAGACACAGCACTCCTCCGCTGCACAGCGCCGTGAACACCTCCTGTACGAACACGTCGAAGCCCAGCGGGGCGAACTGGAGGGTGCGCAGCGGCTCGCGCGAGGTGCTGGCCAGCGTCCACTCGATCAGCGCGTCGACGGTCCGGTGGGGCATCCCGACCGCTTTGGGCCGGCCCGTGGAGCCCGAGGTGAACACCACGTACGCCAGTCCCTCCCGGGCCGGTCCGGTCCGCCCGGGACGCAGTCGAAGACTGGGACCGACCACCAGGCGCGCCCCGCTCTCGCGGAGGATCCGCCGGATCCGCGCCGTTGGGTAGCCCGGGTCCACGACACAGAACCCGCCGCCCGCCCGCAGGACGGCCAGGACGGCGACGAGCAGCTCCGCGGTCCGTCCCGTGGTGACGACCGCGACCTCGCCGGGCCGCAGCCCCGCGGACGTCATCCGCGCGGCCAGCAGCCCAGCCCGCTCCCACAGCGCGCCCATGCTCAGCACACCGTCCACCGTCTCGACCGCGGGATCGTCGGGGCGGGCGAGCGCCCGCTCCCCGACCAGCTCCAGCACGCGTGAACTCACCTGCGTCTCCTTCACATCAGCGTCTGGCTACCCGGGGCGGGCGGGCGGATGGTGCGGGTGCACGGGGCCTGCGCGTCGCGGGCTGCCGCCGGTCTCCCGGTGCGCGAGCAGTCCACCAGAGCGGTGTTCCGCATGCCGCGCCGAGCGGGTTCCCGGGCGGTGTCCGGGGCTGTTCCGCCCGGCCGGGGCGCTGGGCCGGCGGTGTCACGCGGGACCTGCGGCCGCCCGGCCCGAGGGCGCCGCCGGCCTCTCACCGGCCCTCGAAGGCGTGCCGTTCCCCCCTGGTGCTGTCCGGGTTCCGGAACGGGACCGGCCAGGGGTCCGCGGCGGAATCCCGACGGGGGGTCGCAGGGCGGGTCGCACGGTACCGGGCGCCCCTAGCGTGACGGCGTCAAGGCGACGCGGGCCCGCAGGCCCGGGCCAGCGGGTCCGGGGGCGCCCGTGTGGCGCGCAACAGGCGGCCGAGGACGAGGTGGGACCGGGTGGCGGGCATCGCGGGATGGACCGACGGGCAGCGTGATCTGACGGGCGAGCAGGCCGAGGTGCGCAGGATGGCGACCGGGCTGCGGGCCCGGGCCCCGCGCGGCGGCGCGACCTGGACCGGGCGGCGCGCCGCGCTCGTCCAGCGCGGCGACCCGGCCTGGCCACAGCGGGCCGCCCCCGCCGTCGTGCGCCACGACGGCCGCACGGCCGCCGTCGCCGTGGCCGACGGCCAGCTGCGCAATGGGGCCGCTCTGTGGGACGCGCTCGGCGGCGACCGCGGAACCGGCCCGCACCCGCCCCCCGTACCGGAGATCGTCGCCCGGGCGTACCTGCGCTGGGGCACGTCCGCGGCCGAACGGCTCGACGGCCTCTGCTCGTTCGCCGTCTGGGACGCGCGCAACGGCGACCTCGTGCTCGGCCGGGACCGGTTCGGCGTCCGGCCGCTGAGCTGGACCCGCACGCGCGGCGGCGTGGTCTTCGCCTCCGACGTCGCCGTCCTCACCGCACACTCCCTGGTCACTCCCGAAGCCGACGCCGACGCCCTGTGCGCGCTGCTCACCTTGATGCGCGAGGACGGCCGCGGAGCACTCACCGGCGTCCACGAGGTGCCCCCGGCGACCGTGCTGCGCATCCACCCGGACGGCACGGTCCGGGCCCGCGCCTACTGGGCGCTCGAGGCCCACGAACACGTCCTGGACGCCGAGGCCACGACCAAGGAGGCCGACCGGCTGCTGCGCGCCTCCGTGGCCGCCGACATCGCCGGCCAGGACACGGCTGTGCTCCTGTCCGGCGGACTGGACTCCAGCGTGCTCACCGGCCTCCTCGCCGACCAGACAGGGCGCCGGCCCGTCACCGCCACCGTCTCCTTCGCCCGCACCACCTCCCGCATCCCCGACCGCCCGTTCATCGAGGACGTCGTCCGCTTCTGGGACTGCGACCACGAGGACGTCGTCGTCGGCATCGACGAGGTCACGGACCCCGTCACCCTCGACCAAGTACTCGCCGCGAAGGACTACCCCACTCCCTGGGGCGACAAGAACGTCACTCCGTACCTGCTGAACCGGTCCCTGTCCGCGCGAGCCCCCGTCGCCCTCTCCGGCGAGGCGGCCGACACCCTCTTCGGCGGCCTCTACGGCGATCTCGACGGCGTCCCCGAGCTGACGGGCTTCCCGTGGCTGGAACAGGCCCGGCGGTTCGGCGTCGCCCACGGCATCGGCACCGGCCTCTTCCGCCCCGACCTGCTGCGCGCCCTCGACATCGACGGCTACCTGGAACGGGTGTTCCGCACCGCGCTCGACCGCGTCCCCGTCCTGCCCGGCGACTCGCCCGGCCGCCGCACGGTGCGCCAGATCGACCACCTGACCGTGTCCCGGCTGCTGGAACAGACGATGCTGCACACCGAGCGCCTCGGCGCCGCCGCCGGGGTCCAGCTGCGGTTCCCCTTCGCGGACCACACGCTCTACACCTTCATGTACAACGTCCCGATCGCCATGAAGTCCGCCGGCGGACGCACCAAGAGCATGCTCCGCGACCTCGCCCGCGACCTGGTGCCGCCCTCCGTCCTGGAGCGCCGCAAGTCGACGTTCCCCGCGCTCTACGACGACCGGTACAAGACCTCGGTCACGGCTCGTCTGCGCCACCTCGTCGACGACCCCTCGGCGCCCGTGCACGCGGTCACCGACCTGCGGGCCGCCACCCGGATCGCCGAAGATCCCCGACTGCTCGACCGGGGCGGCTGGTTCGGCAGGGCGGACGTCGAGATGCTCCTCCAGCTCGACGCCTGGCTCCGCCGCCACCGGGTGCGGCTGCGGGTCTGAACCGACGGGCCGCACCCCCGCCCCGCCCCGCAACAACCCATCCCTCCCGCGGAACCTGGAGACGACCACCGATGAACACCACCGCGCACAGCGTGCCCCTCTCCGTGGGGCAAGAAGCCCTGAAAGTAGCCTGGCAGGTCGATCCGCGGCAGTGGACGAACATCATCCCGGTGCCGCTCGCCGTCGAGGGTGAACTCGACCCCGACCGGCTGCGCTCCGCGGTCGACGCCATCGGAGCGGCCTTCCCCCAGCTCCGCGGGCGGGTGACCGGAGCTCCCGGCAACCACCGCCTGGACTGGGACGGCGCCCCGGCGATCCCGGTCACGGAGGTCACCTCCTCGCTCACCCGCGACGAGGGCGTACGACAGGCGTGGCAGAGCCCGTTCGACCTGCTCACCGGCCCGCTGGCCAGGGTCCAGGTCGTCACCGGCCCCGGCTGGCAGGTCCTGCTGCTGACGCTGCACCACATCGTGGCCGACGGCGCGTCCGTGCTGCTCCTGCTGGAGGCGCTGCGCCAGGCGTACGCCGGTGAGCCCGTGGCCGTGCCCGACGACTCCCGCGCCCTGGAGGCCCACGCCCTGCGCTCCACCCGGCTGGCCGACGGGGCGGAGGGCGAGCGCCTGCGCGCTTACTGGGCGGCCGAACTCGGCGCCGGAACCGCCCCGTTGACGCTCCCGGCCGACCCCGCCGACCCGCCCCGCCCCGCCATGCTCAGCGACCTCCTGCCCGAGGACCTCGTCGGCGGGCTGCGCCACCGTGCCGCCGCCACCGGCGTCTCGTACGTCACCTCGCTGATGGCGGGTTACTACGCCCTGCTCCGCCGGCACACCGGCTCCTCGGACGTGCTGTCCTTCCTGCCCTTCCACGGGCGGAGCCTCGACGAGACCCGGCAACAGGTCGGCTACTTCGTCAACCTGCTGCCGGTGCGGGCCCGGCTGGGCGCGGCAGACACCTACACCGACGTGATGCGGCAGTTGCGCGGACGCGTCAAGAACGCGCTCACCCACGGCGACCTCCCCCATCCGACGATCATGCGCAGTGCCGGACTCGTGGGCCCGCGCGCCCGTGACCTGACCCACCGCAGCCTCTTCCAGTACTGGCACGCAGGCCTGCGCGACGGCCTCGACGTGATGGACCTGCGGCTGACGACGCCCGGCTCGCATGCGGTGCTCCGCCTGCTCGACATCGAGAGCACGGCCGGCTTCACCCTGGCCGTCATGGTCCGCCAGGACAGCGGCGGCACCCACGTGCTGTGGAAGGACCCCGCGGGAGCCCTGGGCGAGCCCCTGCTCAAGACGCTCGCCGCCGAGTACCACGAGGTGCTCTGGACCATCGCCGACGACCCCGACGCCCCCCTGCCCGGGATCATCGAGTCCGCCGCAACGGCTGGAACCGAGACGGCCCTCGACACGGGCGCCGCGGCCGGCGCGGGCGGCGACACCCGCCACCTCGCCGCCATGACCGAGCTGTGGCAGGACGTCCTGGGCATCGAGGACATCCTGCCCGAGGACAGCTTCTTCGAACTGGGCGGCCACTCGCTGCTCGCCGAGAGCCTCGTCCTCGAGGTCTCCCGCCGGTTCGGCCGCGAGGTCGATCTGAGCGTCCTGTTCAGCCGGCCGCGGCTGGCCGAGTTCACCGAACACGCCGTCGGACCGCGCGCATGAGCACCACCGGGCCCGGCCCGTGGCGCCATCCGGTGCTGCGGGCCGTGCTCGCCGCGGAGTGCGTGTCGATGCTGGGCAGCGCGCTGACCGTCGTCGCCGTGCCGTGGCTGATGCTCGGCGCGACCGGATCGGCCCGCGCCATGGGCCTGGTCATGGCCGCCCAGCTGGCCGGGACCACCCTCTTCGGCACGCTGGGCGCGTCCTGGGCCGGCCGGACGGGACCCCGGCGGGTGATGCTCCTCGGGGACGCGTGCCGCGGGGTGCTCATCGCCCTCGTCCCGGTGCTCACCGCCGCGGGCAGCCTCGCGGTCCCCCTCACCGCCGCCGCGATGTTCCTCTTCGGTGCCTTCATGGCGCCCTACGCGGCCGCCCAGCAGGCCATGCTCCCGGACGTGGTGGGCGAGGACGAGAAGCTTCTGGCCCGCGCGACCGCCTCCCTCCAGGGCGCCATGCGCTTCAGCATGATGCTCGGCCCGCCCCTGGCCGGCCTCCTCATCGGGCTGCTCGGCACGGTGCCCGTGCTGTACCTGGACGTCACGAGTTTCGCCCTGTCACTGCTGGTGCTGCGCCGCTTCCTGCCGCGGACCGCTCCGGCGCCGCGCGCGCCGTCGCGGCTGGGGGCCGCGGGCGTACGGGCCCTGCTCGCCACCCCCCTGACCGCCACCTGGTCCCTGGCCCTCGTCTGCTCCGAGTTCGCCTGGCAGGGCCTGTTCGCGGCCATCCCGGTCGTCGCGCTGGAGTTCGGCGACCGCGGCCCCTCCGTCGCCGGAGCGCTGTCCGGCGCTTTCGGCGCGGCAGCCCTGACCGGCACACTGCTGGTCGGGCCCCTGCTGCGGCGCACGACCGCACCGGCCCTCGCGGTCGGCGGACGGGTGCTGCTGGCGCTCTGCTTCGCGGTGCTGCTGCTCCCGCTCGGCCTCACCGCCGTGTTCGGCTGCCTCGTGCTCGCGGGGCTCCTCAACGGTGTGTCGAGTGCGCCGGTCGCCGCCGTGCGCGCGCTGAGCCTCCCGGCCGCCGTCCGTTCCGAGGCCCTCACCGTGGCCACCGCCGTCGCCCTGGCGGGCGGAACCTGCGGCCTGCTCGTCACGGGCGCCACGATCCAACCGGCGGGGACGCACACGGTGTTCGTGATCCTGTCCCTGGCCCAGGCGATGGCGGCGGCCTTGCACGTGACGGGTCTGCTGAGGGAACGGCGCGCCACGCGGGGCCGGGCCGGTCAGGAGCGCCCGGCGGCACCGCGCACGGCGGATCCGGCCGGTGAGAACGGCGACCCGGCCGTGGGCAGCCGCCCGCCCGCGCCGGCGGTCCGCTCCGCCGTGCGGGCGCGGCCGCCTGCCGACGCCGCTACGTCCGGGGGGCCCGGTGCACCAATGCCCGGTAGCGGTAGCGGTGACGGTGACGGTGACGGTGGGAGTGTCCCGCGCGGACACCGCGCGGACGCATCCGGTGCCCCGGGCCAGGACGACGTACCGCCGTCGCCGGCGCTCGACGCGGCGGCGCGGGAGGCGTTCCCGGGCCGCTCGTCCGGTCCCTCGCATGCCGAGGCCCGGCTACTGCCTCCCGACGAGCCGGGGCTCCGCACCGGCGATCCGGCGCCGTCCACCCCGGCTCCCCGTTCCTGACGTGTTCCATCGTGTGCCCGGATCGTGCACCTGAAGCGTGCGCCTGAACCGTGTACTCGGAACGCACCTGGAGCGTGCGCCTGAACCGTGTACTCGGACCGTGCACCCGCTCCGTGCCCCCGCTCCGTGCACAGGATCCGCGCCCCCGGATCGCGCACCCCGATCCGTGCCCCCGGACGCGGCAACCCCGTCGTACTTACACCCCACGCCCTCAGGAGTCCCGTTGCCCACTCACCCCGCCGAAGCTCGCGCCGGGGCCCCCGCCGAAGCTCCCGCAGACGCCCCCGCAGACCTCTGGCGCGACGTGCCGCACCGGATGAGCATCGGGTTGCGGTACCAGTCGCGGGACGACGGATCGCTGCCGTCGGAGAATCTGACCTGCTTCCTCTTCGCCTTTCCCGGTCTCGCACTCGACGTGCCCCGGCTGGAACGCGCCCTCGCCCGTTCCGTCGTGCTCAACCCCGCCCTCGGCCACCGCTACCGCGTCGACCCCGCGCACGGCCCTCAGTACCAGGAGTCCGGCTGGCGTCCGCGTGTCGATGTCGCCGCGGCCTCCGGCGCCGGATGGGAGGACGCCCGTACGACAGCCCGGCGGATCGCGGACGCCGAGATGGGCAGGCCCTTCGATCTGCGCGACGGACGCCTGCTGAGAGTGACCTGCGTGCGGCCCCCGGACGGCAGCGGCACCGTCCTCGTCGTCACCGTCGACCACACGGTCTGCGACGGGATCTCCTACGCCCGGCTCCTGGCCGACACCTCCGCCGCCTACCGTGCCGAGGACCCGGCCGGGGGCCGGGACCGGCAACAGGCCCCCCGTGTCCCGCGCCGGGCCTCCCTCGCCCGGGTCGCCGCGGCCGAGCGCCGTGCCCTGGCCGGAGCGGGCCGCGACGAACTGTGCGACGCCTGGCGCCGCAGGCTGCCCGACGGCATCCCCGACATGGTCCTGGCGGACCCCCTGCCCTGGACCGCGTGCACGGCCGAGGGCGACCAGGCCGCGACCCTCCTCACCGGCCCGGCCTACCGGCGGCACGTGCGGCAGGCCGCCGAGCTGTCGGTGTCCAGTTTCATGCTCGCCACCGCCAAACTCCTGCACGCGATGCGCCCCAGCGTGCTCGGCCAGGAACTCTCCTTCTTCTCCCCGCTGCCCGGACGTTTCGTCCCCGCCGCCCAGGACGTCCTCGGCAACTTCGTCAGCGTCCTGCCGGTCACCGTCCACGCGCCACCCGCCGCGACCCTGCCGGCCACGGCCGCAGCGGTCCGCGAGGGCGTGCTGTGGACCCTGCGCCACCAGGGCGCCCCCTTCGACGCGGTCCGGGACGCGGTCGGCAACGGTGCCGAAACCAACGGGCGGTTCGCCTACGAGCGCCGGTCGGTGTTCATCTCCGGAAACCCCGTGATGCGCCTCGAACTCGACGGCATACGGGGCGAGGTGGGCGTCCCCACGCTCACCGACGCCATGTTCGACCTCAGCCTGTGGATCTCCGACACCGGTGACGCCCTGCGCTGCAGTGGGGTCTTCCGCAAACAACTCCTCGACCGTGCCCTCGTACAGGGCTGGCTCGACTCCCTGCACTGACTCGACTCCCTGCACTGACGCGGGCACCGCGCGCCTTTCCCGTACCGAGCGCCTTCCCTGCGTCTTCCGCACCCTGGCCGCGGGCGCGGAACGAACGGCAACGCAACGGGAATCGCCGGGTGCGAGGCTCGATGAGTCGAACGGCCGGCCGAGCGACGACGAACCGCGCGGTGACCACCGGCCGCCACCCCCCACCCCCGTCCCCGACAGGCGTGCGCACACAACGGAGGCCCCCCGTATGCCGAATGTCGATACCCGCCCGCCCCGGCCGCTCGCGGAGAGCCGGCCGCGCTTCCTGCGGATCCTGGACGACCCGCTGTACCGCTCGCTGGTCGACCTCCAGGACCTGGTGAACTACGAGACCGCCGCGTTCTGGCGCGGCCGGCAGGTCAAGGCGCTGCACCTGCCCGTCACCACCTCCTCCATCTCCTCACCGATGGGCCTGGGCAGTGACTCGCTGCCGGTCCAGGTGGACCTCTTCGGCGTCCCCACCTACCTCGCCGACTCCATGCAGTTCCTCCTGGAGTACGGCTGCCGCATCGCCGACCGGGGCTGCTACTACCTGATGCCGAGCTTCCGCGGCGAGGAGACCGACACCACCCACCTCAGCCAGTTCTTCCACAGCGAGGCCGAGATCCCCGGCGGCCTCGACGACGTGATCGCGGTGGCCGACGCCTACCTGCGCCACCTCACCGAAGCGGTCCTGCGGGAGCTGGCGGAGCCCGTCGCCCGGATCGCCCGGGGCACCGGGCACCTCACCGACTTCCTGGCCAAACCCACCGCCCGCATCACCTTCGACGACGCCGTCACCGCGCTCGACGGCGACCCGCGCTACATCGAGTCCCACGACCAGTGGCGCACCATCACCCGGGCGGGAGAGCACCGGCTCATGGAACTGCACGGCTCCGCCGTGTGGCTCACCCACTTCGACCACCTCTCCGTCCCCTTCTACCAGGCCACCGACGCCACGGGGACCAAGGCCCTCAACGCCGACCTGCTCATCGGACCCGGTGAGGTCGTCGGCTGCGGCGAGCGCCACACCGACGCCGCGCACGCCCTCTCCGCGCTGGCCGCGCACGGTGTCCCGCCCGAGGACTACGACTGGTACCTGCGGATGAAACAGGAGAAGCCCCTGCACACGAGCGGCTTCGGCATGGGCGTGGAGCGCTTCTTCATGTGGGTCCTCAACCACCACGACGTGCGCGACCTGCAACTCCTCGAGCGCGCCAACGGCCTTCCCGCCACTCCCTGATCCGACCGCCACCACACCCCGTCCACGCACCTCCCTCACCTGCACCAGGAGCACCCATGAATCTCGGCGACCTGACCGCCCAGCAGATCCGCTCGATGAACTACAACGAGCTGATCTCCGTCGTGCGCGAGACCAACCGCCCGCCCGGCGGCGTGAAGACCGTCTCCCACCTCGCCACCGCCGCCCACCTCGACAAGGACAGCCACGTCCTGGAGATCGGCACCAGCACCGGCATCACGGCCATCGAACTGGCCCGCCTGGTGGGTTGCCGGATCACCGCCATCGACATCAACGAGCGCAGCATCGCCGAGGCCCGCCGCCGGGCCGAGAGCCTCGGCGTGGACCACCTCATCACCTTCGAGGTCAACGACGCCACCGCGACCGGCTACCCGGACGACGCCTTCGACATGGTCTTCTGCGGCAACGTCACCTCCCTCATACCGGACCGTGCGCGGGCCCTCGCCGAGTACTCCCGGGTCGTCAAGCCGGGCGGCTTCATCGCCGCCATCCCGATGTACTACGTCAAGCAGCCCTCCGAGCAGCTGCTCGCCGACGTCACCGCCGCCATCCAGGTCCCGGTGGAGCCGCTGGAGGAGTCGTACTGGCTGGACTTCTTCCTCGGTGACGGGCGGATCCCCTTCACCCGCGAGCAGTACACCTTCGACTGGATCTCCGACGAGGTGGTCGACTCGTTCGTCCGGGACATCCTCGCCCGCCCCCACCTCGACGAACTCACCCCCGAGGCCCGCGAGGTCCTCACCGAGCAGTACGCCGTCCACATGCGGCTCTTCCGCGACAACCTCGCGCAGATGGGCTACACGGAGCTGCTGGTGCGCTGCGAGACCGACGAGCTGGGCGAGCCGGAGCTGTTCGTCTCCAGCCCGGTCCTCCCGCGGTCCTGACGCCGGCCGGCACCGGGGCCCCGACGGCCCCGGTGCCGGGCCCCTCGCCCCGCCCGAAAGGCAGCCGTCCGTGAAGCTCCCCCCTCTCGCCCACGTGGCGCCCCGGCGCCTCGGGGAGGCGGTGACCCGTCTCGCCGAGGCCCGGCCGGGCCAGGCCCTGCCGCTGGCGGGCGGCCAGAGCCTGGTGCCGCAACTGGCGTCCCGGGCCCGCACGACCCGCCTCCTGGTCGACCTGCGCGACGTCGGCGAGCTGACCGGCGTGACCGAGCACGCCGGCTGCCTGCGGATCGGCGCGATGACCCGTCAGCACACCCTCGCCACCGACCCCCGCATACGCGCCGCAAGCCCCCTGCTCGCCGAGGCCGCGGCCACGACGGGACACGCCTCCGTCCGGCACCGGGGCACGCTCGGCGGCACGCTCGCCCACGCGGCGAGCCAGGCCCAGCTCGTCGTCGCCGCGTACGCCCTGCGCGCGCGCCTCGTCGTCACCGGCCCCGAAGGCACCCGTACGAGCGACCTGCGCTCCTGGTTCGGCGGCCCGCACGCCCCCGGAGTCGCCCACGGCGAGATCCTCACCGCCGTCCACCTGCCGCTGCGCGGACCGGGCCGCGGATACGCGCTCGCCCAGCTCGGCCACCCCGTCGGCGGACGCCCGGCCACCACGGTCGCCGCGGTCGTGGACACCGCGCCGGACGGCACCCTCCTGCGGGCCGAACTCACCGTCGGCACCCGGGTGTCACCGCCCGCCGCGGTCGATGTCACCCATCGGCTCACGGAAGCGGGGGAGGCCGCCGCGCAGACCGTGCGCATCGTGCCGGGGACACCGGACCGGCAGGAGCCGCCGGCCGCGTACTGCCGGCACGTGGTCCGCGTGCTGGCGGACCGTGCCCTGACCGAGGCGCTGTCCCGGGCCCGCCACCGCGGACCCGGCGCGCCACTCCCGCGACTCGAGGAGACGTCATGACCGCCCCGGCCCACGCGCCCCACGGGTGCGGGACCCTCGCCGACCACCTCCGCGACTGCCTGGGCCGCACCTCCGTGCGGCTCGGCTGCGAGGACGGCGTCTGCGGCTCCTGCACGGTCCTCCTCGACGGCCGTACGGCGCGCTCCTGCACGGTCCTCGCCGCACAGGCGGAGGGCCTGCCCGTGCGCACCGCGCAGGACACCGGGGACGCGCTGATGCGCCACCTGCGCGAGGTGCTGTGGTCGGAACACGCCTTCCAGTGCGGGTTCTGCGCGAGCGGCTTCCTCCTGGAGATCCACGCCCTGCTCACCGAGAACCCCGACCCCACCGAGGACGAGGTCCGCCACCACCTCGCGGGCAACCTGTGCAGGTGCACCGGCTACGAGAGCATCGTGCGGGCGGCCCTGCTCGCCTCCCGCACCCGCCCACCCCGGGACAACCCGGCCGGCCCGTCCCCGGTCACCGCGCCGGACCCGACAGCCCCCGACAGCGACCCGCCGTCGCCCCGCGGCGCCCTCGCCGCGGTCACCGATCCCTCTGTCGGCACCAGAGCCCTGCGCGCCGAGGACCGGACCGTCCTCGACGGCCGGGCCTGCTACATCGCCGACCTCGTCGTGCCGGGGGCTCTGCACGCCCGCTTCGTCCGCAGCGACCGCCCGCACGCCCGCATCACCGGCATCGACGCCTCGGCCGCCCTCGCCGCCCCCGGAGTCGTCGCCGTTTTCACCGCCACCGACATGCGCGCCGGACTCAACCCGATCGGTATCGCCTGCCCCCTGGAGGGCTACACCGCGCCCGCCTTCACGCCGCTCGCCGGGGACCGCGCCCGCTTCGAGGGCGACCCCGTGGCCCTGGTCGTCGCCACCGGCCAGGCCGCGGCCGAGGACGCCGCCGCGCTCGTCGCCGTCGGCTACGAGGATCTGCCGCCCGTACTGGACGCGCGGGCCGGCACCGACAGCACGCGGCCGCCGCTCTTCCCCGAACTGCCGAGCAACGTGCTGTACACGGAAAGACGCGTCCACGGCGACGTGAGCGGCGCTTTCGCGCGTGCCGCGCGCGTGGTGCGCCACCGCCTCCGGCAGGACCGCGTGCAGAACGCGCCCCTCGAACCCCGCGGCGGCCTCGCCCGCTGGGACGCCGGGACCGGCCACCTGACCTATGACGTGGCATCGCAGTCACCGACCTCCCACCGCCAGTACCTCGCGGACGTCCTCGGCCTGGACATCGACGCCGTCCGCGTCCGGGTCCCCGCCAACATGGGCGGCTCCTTCGGCATCAAGGGCGGTGTGTTCCGTGAGGACATCGCCGTGTGCTGGGCGAGCAGGCACCTGGGCCGGCCCGTGCGCTGGATCGAGGACCGCCGCGAACACCTGATCGCCGCCGGACAGGCCCGCGGTGAGGAGATCGACGTCGAGGCGGCCCTGGGGGCCGCGGGCGAACTGCTGGCGCTCCGCGCCGACCTCGTCGTCGACCAGGGCGCCTACCCCGTCCCCCCGATCGCCAGCGCCGTCTTCGTCGCGCTCGTCGGCTGTCTGGTCCCCAACGCCTACCGGGTGCCCGCCTACGAGTTCACCGGCCGCCTGGCCCTCACCAACCGCACCCCGTACGTCGCCTACCGCGGCCCGTGGGAGATGGCGACGTTCGCGGCCGAACGCACCATGGACCTCCTCGCCCGCGAACTCGGCGAAGAGCCCTCCGGCTACCGGCTGCGCCACCTCGCCCCGGTCGACGGCCCCGACCCGCGCACGGCCACCGGCGCCCGCCTCACCGACGTACCCGCCCTCGGATCCACCCTGCGCCGGGCCCGCGAGGAGGCCGCTGTCCAGGAGTTCCGCGCGCGGCAGGCACGCGACCGCGCGGACGGCCGGCTGACCGGGCTCGGCATCGCGACACTGCTGGAGCCCGCACCCGGCCCCTGGAGCCTGCACGAGGCGATGGGAGCCCACATGGGACCCGAACCTGTGCGCGTGCTGTTCACCCCCGAAGGCCGTCTGCAGATCAGGACCGGCCAGATCCCGCACGGCCAGGGACACGTCACCACCCTCGCGCAGATCGCCGCGTCCACCCTTGACCTGCCGCTGCACGCGGTGGACGTCGTGCACGGCGACACCGACGTCGTGCCGTACAGCCTGGCGGGAACCGGCGCGAGCCGGGCCGCCGCCCTCGCCGGCGGGGGAGTGCTGCGCGCCTCGCGCACCCTGCGCGCCACGCTCCTCGCGGACACCGCGCGGCGCACCGGGCGATCCGTCGCAGCCCTGGACATCGCCGCCGGAGACGTGGTGGACACCCGGGACGGCCACGTCCTCGGCACGGTCACCGCGATGGCCGCGGCCTGCGTCACCGCGGCGCAGGGCCGCTCGCCGCTCGACGTGAGCGAGGTCTTCGACAGCGAGGAGACCGGCTGGGCGGAGGCCACGCACTGCTGCTGGGTGGAGATCGACCCGGACCTGGGCACGGTGGCACTCGACCGCTATCTGATCGTCGCCGACAGCGGACGCATCATTAACCCGGCCGTCGCCGACGGGCAGTTGCGCGGCGGCGCCGTGCAGGGCATCGGCACGGTCCTGCAGGAACGGTCCGGCTACGCCCCCGACGGCACGCACCTCTCCCGCGACCTGACCGAGTACCTGCTCCCCACCACCCGCACCGCCCCGGCCATCGACGTGGTCCACCTGGAGTCACGGCGGGCCGGCGACGTGCCCTACCGCGGACTGGGCGAGGGCGGCGCGGTGCTCGCGCCCGCGGCCGTGGTCGGCGCCGTCGAGGACGCGCTCGCCCACCTCGGCGTCCGCCTCACCGAACGCCACCTGCCGCCCTGGCGCATCCTCGGCCTGCTGGCGGCCCACCAGATCCCTACGCCCGTACCGGAGTACCGATGAGACTGAGCAGGATCCCGCACGGCGAACTGCTGGGCGCCCCTCTCCCCGAACCGCACACCACCGGCACCGACCTCGCGCACCACCTGGGCCTGACCCGCTTCACCGACGCCGGCTTCCCCTGGTTCGCCCCGGTCGGCCAGCGCCTGGTCACCCACATCCGGCAGGTCGTCCGCCGGGAGATGGAACGCGCCGGATACGCGGAGCTGCGCGGACCCGCCGTGCACCGCGTCGAGACTCTCGCACCGGCCGGCTGGCTGGAGCGGTTCGGCGGCGAACTGATCGGCTTCAGCCCCCCGTTCGACCAGTACACGCTCGCCGCCACCAGCGAGGAACCCCTGCTGAGCTACCTTGGCCCCGGCGGACTCGCCTCCCACCGCCAGCTGCCCATGCGGCTGTTCGAGTTCCGGGAGATCTTCCGCTTCCGCGACCGGCCGCAGGGCATCTACAACTCGCGCCAGTTCCAGTGCTGCCTGTTCGCCAGCCTGGACACCGACCACGACGCCTACCTGCGCAGCGCGACGCACGCCCAGCGCGCCGTCCGCGCCGTCCTCGACCGGTTGCGGCTACGCGCCGAACTCGTCCGCGACGAGGCGACGGGCGGCTTCGAGTTCATCTTCCCCTACGCACGCGGCGACCGTCCCCGCAGCCGCACCATCCCCTACCACCGCGACGCCACGCGCCCCACGACGACCGCCGACGACCTCCCACAAGGCGGTGTCGCCATGGGGTACGGGTACACCCACACCCCCGCCTTCGACGTCCGCTTCCGCGACGAGGACAACCAGGTGCGCGTCCCGGTGATGGGCACCTACGGCATCGGCGTCCAGCGGTGCGTGGTGGCCCTGCTGGAGCAGCACCGCGTCCCCGGTGGCATCGCCCTGCCCGCCTCCGTCCGGCCCTTCGACGTCATGGTGACCCCCCAGGGCCGCGGCCCCGGTCAGGCACGGGCGGCCGAGCGGATCTACGAGACCCTGCTCGACGCCGACGTCAGCGTGGTCCTCGACGACCGGCACGGTGCCTCCATGGGCTGCCGGATGCGCTTCGCCGACGCGGTGGGCGTGCCCTGGCGCGTGGTCGTGGGCCGGGACGAGGCACACAACGGCACGGCCCGCCTGCGCGGCGCGCGGGGCGCGCACCAGACGGAGACCACCCTGACCACGGACGGCCTCCTCGACCACCTGGCCCGGCGCGGCCGCGAGGAGTGGGCCGCCGCGGCCGGCCTCGACGACGACAGAATCGGAGCGCTCGCATGACCACGAGGGCACTCGCCGACAACGGACTTCAGGACGGTGCGCGGCCCGGGACGGCGCGCTGGCCCACGCCCCTCCCGGCCGGCGCCACGCTCGGCGTGTGGGCCCCCAGCTCCCCCGCCCCGGTCCTCTTCCCGCGCCGCTTCGAGCGGGGCCTCGGCGCGCTGCGCCGCCGCGGGTACACCGTCGTCACCGGCGACTCCTGCCACCACGCGAACGGTGCGGGCACTCTGCCGCCCGCCGACCTCGCGGAGGAACTGCACACGCTCCTCGAGAACACCGACGGCGTGATCGCGGCCGTCGGGGGCTGGACGCTCACGCCCGTCCTCCCGCACCTGGACTTCGACCGGATCGGCCGCGCGGGCAAACCCCTGATCGGCTACAGCGACCTGACCTCCCTCATCAACCTCGTGCCCCGCAGGTCGGGTCTCGTCGCCTTCCACGGGCCCATGGTCGTCTCCGAATGGGGCGAGGCGGACGGCCCGTGGCAAGCCACCGAGAGCGAGTTCGACGCGGTGCTGGGCGCGGGCCCTCACTGGACCCGGCGGACGGTGGCGACACCGGGGGAGTGGTCGGACGAGAACCTCTTCTGGGACCGGGAGGACGACCGCCGCCGCCGGGGCAACAGCGGCGAGCAGCCGGCCCGCGTGCTGCGCCCCGGGGAGGCGACCGGCCCGCTGTGGGGCGGCTCCCTCCTCGTGCTGGGCCTGCTGCTGGGCACCCCGCTGTGGCCCGCACCCGCCCCCGGCTCGATTCTCTTCCTGGAGGCCGACGGCATGGCCCCGGACGAATTGTGGGCCCGCCTCGAGCAGTTCCGCCTCGCAGGCGTCCTCGACCGGGCGGCCGGCGTGCTGCTGAGCAGGGTCAGCGGGCCGCAGCCGACATCGTCCGGATACGCCGGGTACGACGAGATCCTGCTGCGGTGCCTGCCGGACGGGCTGCCCGTCGCCGCCGGCTTCCCCTTGGGCCACGCCGACCCCATGGCCACCCTCCCCGTCGGCAGCCCGGCCACGCTGAACTGCCCCGACCCGGCGAGCACCCCGACCCTCAGCCTGCTGCGCCCGCGCCGTCCATAGCCGCCCGACCTTCGCAGACCCGAGCGCGCCACGGTGAGCGCCGCATCTTCGCGGCGCTCACCGTGGC
>NZ_JBFAKV010000027.1:0-42267 GCF_040655895.1 Streptomyces sp. NPDC050264 | reverse complement strand
GGCCCGGGCCCGGGGCCCCCCCCTCGCGTCGGCGGCGCCCCGGCCGCCGCGCTCGGGTCTGCGGCGGGTGAGCCGCGTGCCGTTCACCCCTGCCCGGAGGCGAACTCCCGTTCCCCCGCGGCAGCGAACTCGCGCATGCCGCGCAGCGGGGAGCACACCACCCACACGGCGGCCAGGCAACTGCCGCAGGCCGCTGCCCACAAGGTGGCGCGAATGCCCAGGGACGTGCCGAGGACACCCCCGGTCAGTGCGCCCACGGTCATCGCGCCGAAGCCGACGAAGCGGACCGTGGCGTTCACCCTGGCCAGCATCGCCTCGGGGCACACCGCTTGGCGGTAGCTGACCTGGGCGACGTTGTAGACGACGACGCCGTACCCCATGACGAACAGGCCGAGCAGCGCCGGCGCGAGCAGCGGGCCCCGCCCCGCGAGCGGTACCAGCAGCAGCGCGGGGAAGGTCACCGACGGAACCAGCCACACCGCCCGCGCCTGACCGATCCGGCGGACCACCCGGTACGCCGACAGCGCTCCCAGCACACCGCCCAGGCCCAGCACGGCCAGGACCGCCCCGACGACGGAACCGGTCAGGCCCAGCACCTGGGTCAGGAAGAGGACCTGGACGGCGCTGAGCACACCGGCGAAGAAGTTCGCTGTCGCGGTGCAGCCGGTGATGGCCAGCAAGGTCCGGTCGCGGCCCAGGAAGCGCAGGCCCGCGCCGATCTCGGCGAACAGCGCCCCGCCCGCCCCGCCCGCCGCCCCCGCCGGGTCCGGTTCCCGCACGCGCCGCAGCAGCGCGCAGGACGCCAGATAGCCGAGCGCCGTCGCCAGCACCGGGTAGGCGGGCCCGGCGAGCTGCGCCAGCGCACCGCCCACACCGGGCCCGGCGATCTGGGCGAGGGACTGGCTGGACTGCAGGCGCGCGTTGCCCCGCACCAGTCCCTCGCGGGCGACGAGAGCGGGCAGATGGGACTGGTACGCGACGTCGAAGAGGACGGCGAGGACCCCGCACAGCAAGGCCACCACGATCAGCTGGGTCACCGTCAGCAGCCCGCCCCACCAAGCCGCCGGGAGCGTGCACAGCAGCAGCGCCCGCCCGGCGGAGGCGCGCCGCATCAGCCGCCGCTGCCGGGCCCGGGCCACCCACACCCCGGCCGGAAGGCCGATCAGCAGGTAGCCCGTGGTCTCCGCGGCGCTGAGCAGGCCCATCTCCAGCGGGGTCGCCGCCAGCGCGGTGGCGGCCAGCAGCGGGAGCAGCGTGTTGCCGATGTACGTACCGAACTGGCTGACCGACTCCGCCGCCCAGAACAGGTGGAAGGCGTGCCCGTCGCGCAGCGAGCCGGCCGGGGCCGCGGGCACGGTGACCGGGCCGCCGCTCACTCCCGGGGCCCGGGCGCGGCGGTCGTGTCGGCCATGACCTCGGTGAGCACCGTGACGGCCCGGTCGACGTCGGCCGCCGTGACCCCGCGGTGGGTGACCGCGCGGACGCGGCCCCGCCCCAGCTCCGCGAGGTGCACCCCGCGGGCCCGCGCCGCCTCGATGAGGCTCTCCGTCGTGTGCGGGGTGCTGTCGGGGTCCACAGTGAAGAACACCATGTTGGTGCGCGGGGGCTGCGGGTCGAGCAACAGGCCGGGGACGTCCCGGAGGCCGTCGGCCAGCCGGCCGGCGTGCGCGTGGTCGTCGGCGAGACGGTCGGTCATCTCGGTCAGCGCGATGATGCCGCACGCGGCGATCAGGCCCGCCTGCCGCATACCCCCGCCGAGCATCTTGCGGTACCGGCGGGCGGTGGCTATGGACTGCTCGTCCCCGACGAGCACCGACCCGACGGGCGCGGACAGCCCCTTCGACAGGCAGAACTGGACGGTGTCCGCGGACGATGCGAGGTCGGCTGCCGGGACGCCGAGGGCAAGAGCCGCATTGAAGACACGCGCCCCGTCCAGGTGCAGGGCAACGCCGTGATCGTGAGCGAGGGCACCGGCCGCCGCGAGGTAGCCGGGATCGAGGGGCACGCCGCCGAGACGGTTGTGCGGTGTCTCCAGGCAGAGCACGGCGGGCAGCGCGAACTGGGGGTCCTCCCGGTCCACCTCGAACGCTTCCGCGACCGCCGCCAGGGGGAGGGTGCCGTCCGGGTCTGCCGTGAGGGGCTCGTAGACGATGCCGCCGAACACCGAAGCGCCGCCCGCCTCGTAGACGTAGAGGTCGGACTCGGAACCGACGACGGCCTTGCCGCCGCGCGGGCTGTGGGTCAGCAGAGCGGCGAGGTTGGCCATGGTGCCGCTGGGCATCAGGCAGCCGGCCGGTTTGCCCAGCAACTTGGCGGACAGCGACTCGAGTTCGGTGACGGTCGGATCCTCACCGTAGACGTCGTCGCCAAGAGGCGCTGCCGCCGCGGCTTCGAGCATCCGGGGGGTGGGCAGGGTGAAGGTGTCGCTGCGCAGTTCTACGACATGGCTCATCAGAGGGCTTCCTCACGGTCGGCGGATCAGGGCGGACACGGCGGCGTCGAGCGCGCGTGCGGCGGACGTCCAGCGGCTCCTGCGGGCCTCGGCAGCGACGGCGAACCGGTCGAGCCGGCCCTCGGCGTCGTCGAGGGCGGCGCTCACGGAAGCGGGGGCGGGGCCGCCGCCCGCGTCCGCGGCGGCGGCCACTGACGCGGGGTCCAGGGCGTCGAGCAGGGCGCGAAAACGCTCACCGAGCTGTTCGGCTGCCACGGCCTCGAAGGCGCGGCCGGTGGCGAGCGCCGTACCGCTGATCGCACCCACCATGTGGTGGGCGGTGCGGAACGGCACCCCCGCCACGACCAGCCGCTCGGCGAGCGCGGTCGCGGCGGTGTGCCCGTCCGCGGCGCGCCGCAGCATGAGGTCCGGGTCGGGCGCGGCGCCCTCGACCATCAGCCGCAACAGGACCACCGCGTCCGTGGTGGCCTCCAGGGCGGGCCACACGTGGTCGACCGCCTCGGTGCCCACGGCGATGGCGTTGGTGAACCGCGCCGTCGACATGGCCGTGGTCGCCGCGGTGAGCGCGCCCAGCGCGTGCGCCGCCTTGCCCTGGACGTTCTCCAGCAGGAACGGATTGCGCTTCTGCGGCATCATCGAGCTGCTGCCGACCAGGTCGTCGGGCAGGACGAGCAGCGGGTTCTCGGCACTGGTCCAGGACTGCAGGTCATGGGCGGTGCGGGTCAGCAGCACCCCGAGGACGGTGCACGCGGCCAGCAGGCGCAGCACCACGTCCCGGGACGCCACCGCGTGCAGGGAGTTGGTGAGAGGCGCGGTGAAACCCAGCAGCTCCGTGGTGCGCGCCGGGTCGACGGGCAGCGTGGTCCCGCCGGTGGCCCCCGCACCGAGCGGGTTCTCGTCGAGTTCCCGGCCCGCGTCCTCCAGCTGTTGCAGGTCGCGTACGAGGGCGGCGGCGACTCCGGCGAGGTAGTGGCCGTAGGTGATGGGGACGGCGGGCTGGTGATGGGTGTACGCGGGCATGACGGTGGTGCGCCAGCGGCGTCCTCGCTCCGTCAGGACCCGGCCCAGCGCGTCGGTCTCGGTGAGCAGACGGTCGTAGGGGCGGCGCAACCGCAGCCGCAGGACGGTGGCGTTGAGGTCGTTGCGGGAGCGACCGCTGTGCAGGACGCCGCCCGTCTCCTCGCCCAGCACGTCCACGAGGTACCCCTCGTAGGCGAGGTAGCGGCCGCGCGGCGCCGGCAGGTGCCGCAGCGGGCCGAAGTCCCGGGCGCGCAGCTCCTTGACGCCGGCCAGCAGCCGGGCGGCTGTCTCGCGCCGGATGACGCCCTGTTCGGCGAGCATCACGACGTGGGCGCGGTCGACCTCACTGGTGGGCCGCAGTTCGGCGGCCACCGGGTCCGGGGGCAGCCGCAGGTGCCGGTCGAAGAGGATGTCCGCCGCGGCCGGGGTCACGGCGGAGGTCAGACGTCCGGTGGCGGTGACGGTCATACGGTGCTCCTCGGGGCGGATCGGATGTGCAGGCGGGCGCGCAGCAGGTCCAGCGCCCCGTCCGCGGCCCGCGCGGCGGACGGGCCGTCGGGGGCGGTGGCGACGGCGTGGCCGACCCGGTCGCGGTGGTCGTGCCGCGGCACGAGCGAAACGCCCCGGCGTGCGGTGAGCACACTGGTGGTGACGTACGGAGACGCCGTGGAGGGGTCGGCAGGCGGCTCCTCCAGCACCGAGGGCTCCGCCGGCACCGGGACCTCCTCCAGCACCGAGGGCTCCTCGACGACGAGGAAACGCAGCGAGGCGTGCCGCGCGGAGCGGGGCTTCAGGTCGGGGAGGTCACCGAGGGCGGCGCCGACCTGCGCCGCCACCAGGTCGATCCCGAGAGCGGCCCGCACCAGTTCGGGGATCATGCCGCCCGCCAGGCGCGGGTTGACCTCGATCACCACCGGGCCCCGGGCGGCCAGCCGCAGTTCGACGTGGGCCGCTCCGTGCCCGAGGCCGAGCGCCTCGACCGCGGCCACGGCCGTGTCGGCGAGGAGCCGTGCCGTACCGGTGGGCACGGCGGCGGGCACGTCGTGACCGCTCTCCACGAAGTACGGGGCGGCGCCCAGGTGTTTACCCACGACGGCCACCGGTGTGCGGCCGAACACCTCGACGGAGAACTCCGGCCCGTCCACGTACTCCTCGATCAGCAGCCCGGGCACGGTCGGGATGCCCCGCTCGTTGTGGGTGCGGGCCAGCAGGAGCGCGGCGTGTCGGTCGGCGTCCCCGGCACCGGCGCACAGCCGCACCCCCGTACTGCCGGAGCCGTCGGCCGGTTTGAGGATCGCCGGCGCGCCGAGACGCCGTACGGCGTCCGCGGCCGTGACCGCGTCGGTCGCCCAGGTCTGCGCGGCCACCGGCACGCCGGCCGCGGCGAGCGCCGCGTGCTGGCGCCCCTTGTGACGGCAGCGGACCGTGGCGGCGGGGTCGGGACCCGGCAGGCCGAGAAGGTGCGCGATCTCGGCGGCCACGGGCACGAAGTAGTCGGAACTCGTGGTCACCCCGGCCGGCGGACCGGCGCCGAGCGCGTCGACCGCCGCCAGGACCGGCCCGGCGGCCGAGGTGTCGGCCTCGACCACGGTGATGTCGTCGGCGCGCGCGTAGGCGTAGCGGCCGGGGTCCTCGGCCAGCAGGACCGGCCGCACCCCGAGGTCCCGGGCGCGCCGCGCGAACAGCGGGCCGGTGCCGGAGGTGTTGGACTCCACGAGCAGCAGGTACGGCTCGGTCATCGCTCCTCCCGCACCAAGTGGCCGCGGGCGTCCCGCAGGGCCTCGTCGAGCGAGCGGCGGCGCCACGCCATGCGCGCCCAGCCGCCGACGGCGTCACGGGGGTCGGTGACGACGCGGGGGACGGCGTCCCGGGGCCCTGTCAACAGGCCGCGCTCCGCCAGCCACTCGTCCTGGTGGACCGTCTCCTGGTAGCGGTGCCCCTCGTCCGGCAGGAACGCGACCACCTGTGCGTCGGGGTGGCGTTCGGCGTACCAGCGGGCGACGAGGAAGGACGCGCCGCTGGTCGGGCCCATGTACAGGGCGTGCCGGGCGTGCAGTTCACGGGTGGCCCCGAAGACCTCCGCCGGCCCCGCCCAGTGCACCTCGTCGTAGGCGTCGTGGCTGACGTTGGGCGGTACGAGGCTGTTGCCGAGCCCGCGCACCGCCCGCGGCCCGTCGTCCTGGCCGAAGATGGTGCTGGGCGAGGTGTCCACGCCGATCAGGCGCATCTGCGGCTGGAGCAGCCGCAGAAAGGCGGCGGTGCCCCCGGTCGATCCGCCGGAGCCGACCGGACCGACCAGGCAGTCCACCGCCCCCACGGTCTCCGCTATCTGCTCGGCGACCGGGGCGTAGGCGTGCGGGTTGTCGGGGTTGTGGTACTGGCCGGGAACGTAGTGGTCGGGGTAGACGGACCGCAGTTCCTCCAGCCGGTCCAGGCGGGCCCGCTGGAAGCCCCCCTCGGGGCTCGGCTCGGCACAGATCTCGACCCGTGCGCCCAGCGCGCCGAGCCTGCGGCGCAGCGCCGGGTCGATGGCCGGGTCGCCGACGATGACCAGCGGGTAGCCCCGCAGCCGGCACACCATGGCGAGACCCAGGGCGAAGGTGCCGGAGGAGGTCTCCAGGACCGTGGTGCCGGGGGTGAGGTCGCCGCGCTGCTCGGCGCGGTCGATCATGAAGCGGGCGGGGAGCAGTTTCATCAGGGTGAACGCGGCCACGCACAAGTTGGGGCCGATCCGTATGAGCCGCGGCAGGACGGTCGCGTCGACGACCGAGGCACTGGCCGAGGGCAGGGTGAGGGCTCGCATGCTCTCCGTTCTGGTGATGTCGTGGTGCGGGGTGGGGGCCGGGGCAGGAGCCCTCGACGGGCTGGCCGGGAAGGCGGGGCAGGGGCTCATGGCGTGGTGAAGGCCCAGGTGTTGTCGATGCCGAGATCGGCCAGTCGCTTGCGGGCCTGGTCCGTGCGGGCGGTGAGGTCGGGCGCTGCGGGATCGAAGAGCAGCCCGGCCACGTCCCCGCTGTGCGCGACCTGGAGCCCGGCCGCGCCCGCCGCCTCCGCGACCGCCAGCAGGTCCGAGAAGCCGGGCACCGGCAGATGGCGCTGGTTGATGAGGGCACTGGCCGTCGCCACCCGGCCGAGCAGGGCGACGTCCCCGGTCCGCAGGGCACGGCGGAGCGAGCCCAGCAGCGGCCGGAACGCCTGGATCTCCCACACCGAATAGCGGGCGGGCGCCAGCACGAGGGTGTCGGTGCCCAGGCCGTGCGCGCTGGTGCCGAAGCCGACCACCGTCAGCGGCATCAGCGGGCCGCCCATGTCCTCGACGACCGTGCCCTCCCGGTGTGCGAACAGCACCGTCCGGTGGGCGTACATCAGGGCGTCGGAGGCGGTCTCGGCGGCGACGGCGAGTGCGGCGTACCGCGCGGGGCCCGGACGCCGTCCGGCGGCATCGTGGACCGCGCCGATGGTCGCGACGACGTCCGCGGTGGACGAGCCGAAACCGCGGCTGGGCGGGATGTTGCTGGTCAGTGTCAGGGTGCCGCCGGCGGGTACGCCGCCGAGGGAGCGCAGCGTCAGCTCGGCGGCCCGCCGGGCCTTGGTCCGCCACGGGTCGGCCAGGGTGATCCCGGTGCTGTCCGCCGGTTCGAAGACGGCGTGGGACTCGTAGAGGGGGCAGGGCAGGGTGATCAGGGCGCGGCGCAGGCGTCCCCCGTGCTCGAAGACGCCCTGGAGGATCTCTCCATGGTGGCCGACGCTGCGGTGGGCTCCCCGGCTGCGGACCGCCGTTCCGGCCGGGCTTGTGGACATGTCGTGCAGCATGGCTTCCCTCGGGGTTGGTGGGAGGTGCGCCGGAGCGCTCACGCGCGGCCCGGCGCCGGCGCGGGCAGCGCGGGAACCGCCACGAAGCGGGCGGGGATCTGGTAGTCGGGCAGCGACTCGGACAGGAAGTCGACGAGTTCGTCGCCGTCCGGGACGGTGCAGCCGCTGAGCGGCACGAGGTAGGCATGGAGTTCGCCGTCGGCGTCGACGACCGCCGCCTCGGCGATCCCGTGATGGGCGGTGAGCCGGGTGCGGGTCTCCCAGGGCGCCACGCGGAACCCCGACACGGTCGGCCAGCTCCCGGTGCGGCCGAGGATCTCGAACCCGCCGTCGGTCTGCCGGGCCCGGTGGCCGGTGGGCGCGAGGTCCGCCGAGCCGCCCTGTGCGAGGTGCAGTTCGCCCAGGACTCCGGCGGGCAGCGGTTCGCCGTTGCCGTCGAGGACGGCGGCCACGACACCGGGCACGGGGTGGCCGACCGGGACGACGGCCGCGGACGGTTCCGGGGCTGCACCGTGCGGCCGGTACAGCGCGAGCGGCATGCCCGCGGCGGCGAACCCCCCGGCCAGGCGCACTCCGAGGGGTTCGCGCAGCGCGCTCGGATCCAGGTCGGCGCCGACGGCGAGGACGGCCTCGGTGCCCCGGACGAGGGCGTCGCGGTGGTGTGCGAGCAGCGCGTTGAGCGTGGTGTCGGGCAGCAGCAGCGCGGCGAACGGCTCGTGCCGTCCGGTCAGCAGCGCGGCCAGCTCCCCGGCCGAGCGCGGCGGCGCCCCAGGGACGACGAGGGTGCCGCCGCGGGCCAGGGTGGTCCACATCTGGAGCAGGAAGAGAGAGCTGTCCGCCTCGGCGCTCAGGAGCACCGGTCCGGCCCGGAACTGCAGCGCGTCGAGCGCGGCGACGGCGCCGCCGAGCGCGGCCCGGGTGACCGCCGCGCCGCCCACCAGGGCCAGTACGGTGTCGTCGCCGTCCCCTGTGCCGGGGGCGGGCGCGGGTTCGGCGCCGCGGTCGGTGAGCAGGATCTCCGTCGGCCGGGGCGCGTCCCCGGGAGTGAGTATCCGCGCCGGGGCGCCGGCACGGGCGGCGGCCAAGAGGGCGGCCACCAGGGGTGCGCCGGCCGGCAGCCGCACGGCGACGGGCCGTCCGGGCCCGGCCCCGAGCCGGGACAGCTCCCGCGCGGACCGCCCGGCGAGCGCGCCCAGCTCGGCGTAGCTGACAGTGGCGGTGCCCGCGCTCAGGGCCGGCGCGTCCGGGTGCTCGGTGAGGTGCCGCTCCACCAGGCCGAGGACGTCGGCCGCGGCCGGTCCGGCCGGACCGGCGCTCGCCGGGGCCGCGCCCGTGAGCGGGAACCGCGACACGGGCAGGTCCGGCGCGTCGAGCGCGGCGCGCAGCAGATCCCGGTAGGCGCGCACCATGCTCTCCATGGTGTCGGTGTCGAACAGATCGCTGGCGTACTCCCAGATGATCGTCAGCGCGTCGTCCTCGCTGCTGGGGCGCTTGCCCACCCGCTGCTCGGCCCGCGGGATGGCGACGATGTTCAGGTCGGCCTTGGCGGAGCCGTTGTGCTCCATCTGCACCTCCCCGCGCAACCCGGCGAAGTCGAGGTCCGGCACCGCGGAGTCGTGGAAGCTGAACATCGCGGAGAACAAGGGGTTGCGGGAGAGATCACGGGCGGGTGCCACCGCCTTGACCAGCCGCTGCAACGGCACGTCCTGCCAGGCGTATCCCTCGACCGCGGTGGAGTGGACCTGGTCCAGCAGCTGACGGAACGTCGGATCGCCGTCGAGGCGCACCCGCAGCGGGACCGTGTTGACCATCATGCCGATCAGCCGCTCCGCCTCGGCGAGACGGCGGTTGGCCACGCCCACGCCCAGCACGAAGTCCTTCTGGTCGGCGTAGCGCGCCATCAGGACCGCGAATGCGGTGAGCATTGTCGAGTAGAGGGTGACCCCGAACGCCCGGGCCCGCTCGCGCAGCCGGCGGTACTCGTCGGGGTCGAGGGTCACCCGCACGATGTCGCCGCGGAAGGTGAACTCGGGCGGGCGAGGCCGGTCGGTGGGCAGTTCCAGCGCCGGCGGCGCACCGTCCAGGACCTGCGCCCAGTGGCCGAGATAGCGGTCCATCACAGGCCCTTCCAACCACGACCGCTGCCACGCCGCGAGGTCGGCGAACTGGAAACGGGGCTCCGGGGGAGCCTCCGCGCCCTCGGCGAAGACCGCATACAGGCGCGTGAGTTCGTCCACGAACACCGCGAACGACCAGCCGTCGTGCACCAGGTGGTGTTCCATGTGGATCAGCCGGTGGACGTCCGGCGCGTCCCGCGCCACCACCCAGCGGGCCAACGGCGGCTTCTCCAGGTCGAACGGCTCGGCCTGCTCGCGCGCCGACAGCTCCTGCCACGCCCGCTCCCGGTCCGCCTCGGACAGCGCGGAGAGGTCCACCAGCGGCACCTCGATGTCGATGGCGTCCATCCCCACCGGGCACTGCACCGGCCTGCCGTCGACCTCGCGGAACCCGGTCCGCAGGATCTCGTGGCGGCGTACCAGCTCGGTCAGCGCGGCTTGGAGCGCGGTCATGTCCAGCGGCCCGCGCAGGCTGAGCGTGGCCTGCATCCGGTAGGCCTGGTTGCTCGGCGAGAGCCGCTCCAGGAACCACACCCGCTCCTGCGGGAAGGACAGCGGGATCGGCCGGGAGCGGTCGGCGTGCCGCATCGGAGGCGGGGCGGGGACGGCGGTGCCCGCGTCGAGGGGGGCGCCCGAGTCCACGAGCGCCCCGATCTGGCGCGGCGTGACCAGGCGGAACAGCTGGGAGAGCGGGATGTCCGCGCCGAGATCGGCACGGATCCGCGCGGCCAGCCGCCCCACCAGCAGGGAGTGTCCGCCGAGTTGGAAGAAATTGTCCGTGGCGCCGACCGGGGTGCCGCCGAGCAGCTGCGCCATCAGCGCCGCGACGGCCCGCTCGGTCGCGGTGACCGGTTCGTCGCCCCGGCTCACCCGCGACTTGTACGGCGACGGCAAAGCCTCACGGTCCACCTTGCCGCTCGGCGTCAGCGGCAGCGCGGACAGCGGTACCACGGTGGAGGGGACCATGTGGGCCGGGAGGGTGCGCGCGCACCACGTCCGCAGCTCGTCGGCGTCCACGGCGACGCCGGGCGCGGCCACATAAGCGACGAGGGAGGTGTCCCGGGCGACGACGACGGCGTCGGAGACGGACGGGTGCGCCCGCAGCACCTCCGCGATCTCTCCCGGCTCCACCCGGAAACCCCGGATCTTGACCTGGTGGTCGGCGCGCCCGACGTAGAGGTAACGGCCGTCGGGGAGCCGGCGCGCCAGGTCGCCGGTGCGGTAGGCACGGCCGCCCGCGACGGGAACGTAGCGCTCCGCGGTCAGGGCGGGGCGGCCGAGGTAGCCGCGCGTCACGCCGGCGCCGGAGACGACCAGTTCGCCGACCTCGCCCGGGGCGACTGGCAGCCCGTCCTCGCCCAGCAGGTCGATGTGCACACCCGGCAGCGGGCGCCCGATGTCGGGTGTCGCGGAACCGGTGACGTCTCCGGTGGTGGCGACGATGGAGATCTCCGTCGGACCGTACGCGTTGAACACCCGGCGGCCCGCACCGAAGCGGGCCACGACCTCGGCGGGCAGCGCCTCCCCGCCGCACACCAGGGTGCGCAGCGCGGGCAGTTCGGCGTCCGGCAGCGCGGCCGCGACCGACGGCGGAAGCAGCGTGAAGGTCACCTCCAGGCGGTCCATCAGCTCCACCAGGCCGGGGCCCGGCAGCACGGTCTCGGCGTCGGCCAGGACCAGCGTCGCGCCGCCGGTCAGGGCCACCCCGGTCTCCAGTACGCAGGCGTCGAAGCTGGCGGACGCGAACTGCAGGACCCGGTCACCGGGCCCCACCTCCCACGCGCCGCGCATCCCGGCGACCGTGGCGGCGACACTGCCGTGCTCGACCAGGACACCCTTGGGCCTGCCGGTGGAGCCGGACGTGTAGATGACGTAGGCGAGATCCCCCGGGCCCGCACGGTCCAGCGCACCGTCCGGGACGGGCCCGCCGGCGGCGTCCGGGTCGAGCACCCGCACGTCGTCCGGCAGCCGGGGCGCCGCCGCCCCGTCCGCGATCACCAGGCCGACCCCGGAGTCGCGCAGCATGTACTCGAGCCGGTCCTGCGGGTAGGCCGGATCCAGCGGCACCCAGGCGGCCCCGGCCCGCGCCACGGCGAGCAGCGCCGTGGGCAGCGCCGGGCCGCGGCTGACGCACACCCCGACCAGGGTTCCCGGGCCCGCGCCCGCCGCGAGCAGCCGGCGGGCCAGCGCGGCGGAGCGGTGGGCGAGGCCCTCGTAGGACAGGTCGCCGCCCTGCCACAGGAGAGCCGGGCCGTCGGGGGAGCGCCGGGCGCGCTCAAGGAACGCCTCGTACAGCAGAGGGGTCTTCATCGCGTCGTACCTCGTTCGTCGTCCGCGGGGCGGGTGGCCGAAGTGGAGGCGTCGGCGAGGTGCCCTTGCGCCTCGTCCTCCGACATCGCCTCGATCTCGGCCAGGATCAGGTCGTGGATGTACTCGGCCGTTCCGGCGACGGTCGGCCGTTCGAAGATCACGCTCAGCGGGAGCGGGACGTCGAACACCTGCCGCATCCGGTTCACGGCCCGGGTGGCGATCAGCGAGTGGCCGCCGAAGGAGAAGAAGTCGTCGAGGACGCCGATGCGCGGCACCGAGAGGACGTCGGCCCAGATGCCGGCGATGACCTCCTCGGTGTCGTCACGGGGCGCGACGTGCTCGCCGCTCTCGTGGTCCGCGGGGTCCGGGTCGGGCAGCAGCGCGGGGCTGAGCTTGCCGCTGGCGGAGCGCGGCAGCGCGGACAGCACGGTGAGCGTGGTGGGCAGCGCGTACCCGGGCAGCCGGGCCGACAGGTGCTCGCGCAGCGCACGCACGGGGACCCCGGGCCCGTCCAGGACGGCGTACGCGGCCAGCCGCAGGTCACCGGAGGCGGCGCGGCGCGTCACCACGGCGGCGTCCGCGACCCCGGGGTGCTCCCGCAGCGCGCTCTCCACCTCGCCCAGTTCGACCCGTACGCCGCGCACCTTGACCTGGCGGTCCATCCGCTCCAGGTAGGTGAACGTGCCGTCCGGGTGCATCCGGCCGCGGTCGCCGGTCCGGTACAGGCGCTCCCCGGGCCGGTAGGGGTGCGGGACGAAGGCGCCGGCGGTCTTGGCCGGGTCGCCCAGGTAGCCGCGGGCCAGGCCCGTCCCCGCGATGCACAGCTCGCCGGGGACACCGGGCGGCAGCGGGGCCAGCCGGTGGTCGAGGACCAGTACCTCGTTGTTGTCCATGGGTCGCCCCAGGCTGACCGCGTCGGCGCCACGGGTGTCCCGGGAGGTGCAGACGTGGAAGGTGGAGTCGATGGACACCTCCGTGGCACCCCAGGTGTTGTCGAGGCTGACCGCGTCGCCGAACGCGGCCCGGAAACGCTTCACGAGGGACGGCCGCAGGGCTTCCCCGCTGGACAGCACGCTGCGCAGCGTCGAGCGCAGCGCGGCGGTGTCGCCGGGGGTGAGTTCCTCCAGGAAGAGGTCGAGGACGCTGGGCACGAACTGGACGTGGACGGCCCGGTGGCGCACGACCGCGTCGACCAGGGCACGCGGATCGCGGTGCAGGCCGGGCGCCAGCAGCGCCACCGTGCCCCCGGTGATCAGCGGCCAGAGGAGCTCCACCGCGGCGTCGTCGAAGGGCAGGGTCGTCTTGTGCAGGACCATCTCGCCGGGCCGTAGCCCGTGCCTGCGCTGCATCCACGCCATGCGGTTGACCCAGCCGCGGTGGGTGCAGGCCACCCCCTTGGGCCGGCCGGTGGAGCCGGAGGTGTAGTACACCGCGCACAGGTGATCGGGACGGACGGTCACGGACGGGGGCGCCGCCCGCTCCAGCGGGTCCACGGCGAGCGGCACGGCGCCCGCGGCGGCGACCGTCGCGGCGTGGCCGGCGTCGCCCGACGTGAGGCAGACCGGGGCGCCCGCGTCCGTGAGCAGGGTGGCGACCCGGGCAGGGGGTGTGGCGGTCTCGATGGGCAGGTAGGCGCCGCCCGCCTTGAGGATGCCGAGCAGGGCGGTGACCATCGCCGGCGACCGGTCGATCAGCAGGCCCACCGGGACATCCGGTGCCACGCCGTGGCCGATCAGCCGCCGGGCGACGGCGTTGGCCGCCGCCTCCAGCTCCGCGTAGCTCGTCGTACCGCCGTCGGCGTCGACCAGGGCGGGCGCGTCGGGTTGGGCGGCCGCCCGGCGGGACACCAGGCCGTGCAGGGTGTCCGCGGGGACGTCCACGGTCGGACGCGAGACCAGGGCGAGCAGCGCCACCCGCTCCGGCGCGGACACCAGGGGGATGTCGTCGAGGAGGGTGTCGGGATGCTCGGCGACGTGCCGCAGCAGCCGCTCCAGCCAGTTCCCGAGCCGCTCGACCGTGGAGTCGTCGTACAGGTCGACGTCCCAGTTCACGCCGCACCACACTCCGGCGTCTCCCTGCTCGAAGCTCACGCACAGGTCGTACTTCGCGCCGTGGTAGGGCATCGGCAGTTCGGTCACGGTCAGTTCCGGCAGTCGCGGTGTACGGCGGCGGCCGGTGCGGAAGTTGACCAGGATCTGGAACAGCGGGGTGCGGGACGGGTCCCGCTCGGGGGCCGCCTCCTCCACGAGCCGGTCGAAAGGCACGCCGGCGTGCTCGAACGCGTCGAGCGACACGTCCCGGAACTCTTCGACGAACCGGCGGAACGTCAGCCGCGGACCCGGCCGGCCGCGCAGCGGCAGCATGTTGATGAGCAGCCCCATCAGCCGCTCGGTCGCCGGGTCCTCGCGCCGCGCATAGGTGGTGCCGGTGGTGACGTCCTGCCGCCCGGTGTAGCGGTACAGCACGGTCTGCACGGCGGCGGTCAGCAGCATCGCGGGCGTGGCGCCCGCCGCACGGGCCAGACCGGCCAGCTGCCCCGCCACCTCCGGCGGCAGCACGAACGCGGTACGGGTCGCCCCCCGGCCCGCTCGTACGGCAGGCCGGGGCCGGTCCACGGGCAGCTCGAACGCGGTGAGATCGGCCAGCGCCTCCCGCCAGTGGCCCAGGCTTTCGGCAGCCGCCTCGGCCGCGGCACCGTCCAGGCGCGCCGCCACGGCACGGTAGGGCTCCTCGGGCGCGGGAACGGGGGAGGGGGCCCCGTCGGTGAACGCCGCGTAGTCCGCCGCCAGTTCGTCGAAGAGGAGAGCGCAGGACCAGTCGTCCGCGGCGACGTGGTGCACGGTGAGGACGAGGGTGTGCTCACGCTCGCCGTGCCGGATCAGCAGGGCCCGCAGGGGCAGTTCGCAGGCCAGGTCCAGCGGCGTCGCCGCCTCGGCCGTCAGCGCGGCCTCCAGCGCGGAGGCGTCCGCCGCCGCTGTCTCCCGCAACCGAAACTCTTCCGGCGGACGGACCACGCCCACCGGCCCCGCCTCCCGCGCCACCACCCCGGTGCGCAGCACCTCGTGCCGGGTCACCAGAGCGAGCAGCGCACGGCGCAGCGCGTCCCGGTCGAGGGGGCCCGCGAAGTGCAGGCGCAGCGGGATGAGGTAGTCGGAGGAGGAACTGCTCAACTGGTCGACGAACCAGGTCCGTTCCTGGTCGCGGCTGAGGGGCACGTGGACCCCGGTACGGCCGGGGGTGACAGACATGGGTGATCAGATCCTCTCGGGCAGGGCGGCCGGGGTGGCGGGGAAGGGCTGAACGTCCAGCACGGCGAGGCTGCCGCGTCCCCAGACCGGCTCGGGCAGCCGGCGCCGGTCCTCCTTTCCGTTGGCGTCCAGGGGCAGCGCGTCCAGCGCCACGTACTCGGAGGGCAGCATGTGCCGCGGCAGCCGCGCGGCGAGGTGGCGGTGTACGTCTGCCGCGTGCAGCGGGCCTGCCGCACACGGGACGACGTAGGCGACGACGCGCCGGTCGCCCGGGGGCGCGGTGCGCGCGGTGACCAGACAGGTACGCACCCCGGGCGCCTCACAGAGCGCCGCCTCGATCTCGCCGGGCTCGATCCGAAATCCGCGGATCTTCACCTGGTGGTCGGCCCGGCCCATGAACTCCACGGTGCCGTCCGGGCGGCGGCGGGCCAGATCACCGCTGCGGTAGTACCGCCCGCCCGTCTCCGGATCGATGCCGAAGCGCTCCGCGGTCAGCCCGGGGCGGTCGTGGTAGCCGCGGGAGACGGTCTCGCCCGCGATCCACAGCTCGCCGGTCTCACCCGCGGGCAGGGGCCGGCCGCGTCCGTCCATGACGCGCAGGCGCGTGCCCGGAATCGCGGTGCCCAGCGGCAGTGGCGACTCGACCTCGCCGGGAGCGGTCAGCAGCCGGCGGCAGACCGCCACCGTGGTCTCGGTCGGCCCGTAGATGTGGGCCACGGTCAGGCCGGGGTTGGCGGCCAGCACGCGCCGCACCCGGGGCGGGGACACCACGTCCCCGCCGGTGATCACTGTGTGCAGCGGGGCCAGCGCCTGCGGGAGGTCGTCGGCGACCCGGTGGAAGAGACCCGACGACAGCCACAGGTCGGTGACCCCCTCCAGGGCCAGCACCTCGCCCAGTTCGGCGGGCGTCAGCAGGGGGTCGGGCGGGAAGGCCAGACAGGCACCCCGCAGCAGCACCCCCCAGATCTCCAGGACCGACGCGTCGAACGAGAAGGAACTGCTCTGGAGCATGGTGCGGCCCGGCCCGAGCGCCGCGAAGTCCTGCCGCAGCGCGAACGCGGTGACGTTGCGCTGCTCCACCAGGACCGCCTTGGGCAGCCCCGTCGAACCAGAGGTGTACATGGCGTACGCCAGATCACTCTCCGCACTCCCGCTCGCCGCCACCTCGGGAACAGGACCGCCGGCGTCCGTCGCGTCCGGGTCGAGGACCACGCAGTCCGCGAGGGCCGCGGGCAGCTCTCCGTCGCCACCGGCGCAGATCAGGACCCGGATGCCGCTGTCGCGCCGCATGTGCGCCAGCCGCTCCTCGGGGTAGGCCAGATCCATCGGCACGTAGGCGCAGCCCGCACGGAGCACCGCCAGCGCCGCGACCACGAACCCGGGGGACGCCGCGGCGGCCACCCCGACCAGCTCCCGCGGCCGTACGCCGAGCCGCCGCAGGCTCCCGGCCAGCCGCGTCGCCGACCGGTCCAGTTCGCCGTAGGTCAGCCGGTTGCCGGGCGCGCGCAGCGCCACGGCGTCCGGTGTGCGCGCCGCCCACCGGCGGAACGCGGCATCGATCGTCACCACCGTGCGTCCTCCAGTCCGACTCCGAGGTCGTGGAGCAGTTCGCGCAGGAAGTCCTCACCGGCGTCGGAGTTCGCGGTGACGACCAGGCCCAGACCGCGGTCCGGGTCGGCCCAGGTCAGGGCGCGGAACCCGGGGACACCCCCGGTGTGGCCGAACCACCTGCGCCCGCCGTACGCCTTGCCGGCCGTGCCGAGACCGCCCGGGGTACCGGGATGGGTGCGCAGCATCTCGGCCGCCGCGTCGGCGCCGAGGATCAGCGCGGCACCGCCGCTGGCGGCCCGCTGGATCTCCATGGCGACCCGGGCCAGGTCCCGGGGGGTGGACCACAGCCCGCCCGCGGCCGACTCCGGGTACAGGTGCCAGCCCTCCGGGTACGGCGCGCCCTTCGCGTCGTGGTTGCGGGCGAGCGTGGTGCCCGGGAGGTCCGGTACACGCGGCGCGAAATCGCTGTCCCGCATGCCCAGCGGGTCCAGGACCAGCCTGCGCATCAATGGCGCGAACTCCTGCCCCGTCACATCCTGGAGCACCTGCTGCACCACCGTGTAGTTGCTGCTGGAGTACAGGTAGGGCGAGCCGGGCGGGCCCACGGGCCGCACCGGCGGGGTGAGCGCCGGGGGAGCACCTGCGAGGACCTGCGCCGCCGTCGGCATCGTCAGCCCCGCGCGGTAGCCGTCGTAGGACTGAGCGCCCAGCCCCGCGGTGTGGGTCAGCAGATGGCGCAGGGTGACCCCGTCGCCCGGAAGGCGCCAGCCGGTCAGCAGCCGGTTGACGTCCGTGTCGAGGTCGAGGCGCCCCTCCTGGGCCAGCACCAGCACCCCGAGGGCGGTCACGTGCTTACTGATCGAGCCGACCTGGAAGACGGTCCGCTCGTCGACCTCGGCCGGGTCGTCGGAGCCGAGAGTGCCGAAGCCCCAGGCGCCGTGCAGCTCGCCGTCGGCGATCACCGCGATCCCCACGCCCGGCACCCGGTGCCGCAGCATGGGCAGCCGCGGCGCCGGAGAACCGGCGAACAGCCGCCGCACGAACGGCTCGGCAGGCTTTCGCGCCGCCTCCGGCGGCGTACCGCGCAGCTCGGTGAGGTGGCGCAGGTGCTGCTCGGCCAGGTCGCGGACCGCGCCGTGGTCGAAACTGTCCTGCGCGTAGCGCCATTGGAGATGCAGTTCACCGTCGAGGACGGCGGCCTCGACCTCTACCGGGTGCGAGCGGCGCTGCCCGGGATCGACGGGTTCGCCGAGCGTCCGCGGCAAGGGCCGCAGCAGGGCGCCCTGGGCCGAGGCGGTGCCGCCGCGGCCGTGGTAGTTGAACGACAGCTGCGCCGGCGGGACCGCCCGGTCGTCACCGCGCAGCCACCGTACGAGCCCGTGCCCGATGCCGCGCCCCGCCGGGGTGCGGGTGTGCTCGGCGACCAGGTCGATCCAGGCATCCGGGTCGTCCGCGCCGGGACGGGTGAGTAACAGCGGCTGCACACTCGTGAACCACCCGACGGTACGGGTCAGGTCGACGTCGTCGAACAGCGGCTCACGGCCGTGCCGTTCCACGTCGATCGCCACCGTGTCGCCGCCCGTGGCCTCGGCGAGCGTGCGGGCCAGCGCCGCCAGCATCAGGTGCTCCAGCTCCGCCCCGCGCCGCGCGGCGGCCTGGCGCAGCAGGGCCGCTGTCGGCCCGGCCGCCAGCACGGCCTTCACCACCCCGGCCCGGCCCTCGGTCCCGGCGCCGCTCTCCCGGCCGGCCGGCAGGGACGCGGCGGCGGGACGCGGCAACGCCCAGTAAGCGGCCTCGGCGGCGAACTCGGCGCTGTGTGCGTACTCGTGCAGCCGCCGCGCCCAGTGCTGCACGGACGTCGTCTTCGCGGGCAGTTCACCCCCGCCGCACAGGGTGGTGAGGTCTTCCACGAGGATGTGCCAGGACACGGTGTCGACAGCCACGTGGTGCACCACCAACAGCAGTTCGCCGGTGTGCCGGAGCAGCACGGCGCGCAGCAGCGGCCCCTCGGCCAGGTCCAGTCCGGCGTGCGCGGCCTCCACCGCGGCCTCGGCCTGCGCCGGTGTGCCGACGACCGTGAGCGGGTCGCCGCTGTCGCCGCCCAGGGGAGCCAGGTGCTGCCGCTGACCGCCACCGTCGCCGTGCCAGCGCAGCCGCAGCGCGTCGTGATGACGTGTCAGGGTCCGCAGCGCCGCCCGCAGGGTGTCGGCGTCGACGCCGGGGGAGACCTCCAGGAGCCGGCTCTGGTTGAAGCGGTCACGGGGGCCCAGCGCCGCGTACTGGTGCTGGATCGGGCCCAGCGGCACCTCACCGGTGACCGCGCTCTGCTCGGCGTGGACGGCCGTTGCACGTCCGAGGAGTGCCGCCTCGTCACAGGCCGCGGCGAGCGCGGCGACCGTCGGGTGCTCGAAGACCATCCGGGGTGTCAGCGACAGGCCCGCTTCCCGCGCCTTGGCGACGGTGTGGATCAGCAGGATGGAGTCTCCGCCCAGCGCACGGAAGTTGTCGTGGACGCCCACCCGCGGCAGCCCGAGGACCTGACACCACACAGCCGCCAGTACTTCCTCGGTCGGGGTCCCGGGGGGGACCTCCGATTCCGGGTCCGTCTCCCGCACAGCCGGGTCCGGATCGGGCAGCGCGGCCCGCTCGACCTTGCCGTTGGCGTTCAGCGGCAAGGACTCCAGGGAGACCAGGAACCGGGGCACCATGACCTCGGGCAGCTCGGCGCGCAGCGCGGCGAGCGTACGGTCCCGCTCGCCGGCCCCGACGGTGTAGGCCACGAGCGCCCGCACCCCGGCCACGGTCCGCACGTCGGCGACCGCGTCCCGGACGCCGGGTGTCCGGCGCAACGCGTCCTCGACCTCCCCCAGTTCCACGCGTACGCCACCCAGCTTGACCTGGTGGTCCACGCGTCCGACGAACTCCAGGACGCCGTCGGCCCGCCTGCGCCCCAGGTCGCCGGTGCGGTACAACCGGGCACCGGGCGGCCCGAAGGGATCGGGCACGAACCGCTCGGCCGTCAGCGCCGGCCGCCCGAAGTAGCCGCGGGCGAGCCCGGGACCGCCGATGTAGAGCTCCCCGGTGGCACCGGTCGGCAGGGGGACCATCGCCCCGTCGAGCACGTGGACGGTGTTGTTGTCCAGCGGCAGCCCCAGCGCGACCGCGCCGGTGTCGGCGAGCGCGTCCTCCGCGGTGCACACCCGGAAGGTGGAGTCGATGGACACCTCGGTGGCGCCCCACGTGTTGTCGAGGCTGACCCGCTCCCCGAAGGACTCGCGGAACCGGCGCACCAGCGCGGGCCGCAACGCCTCACCGCTGGTGAGCACGGACCGCAGCCGCGACATCGACCGGACCCGCTCGGGGGTGAGGATGTCCAGGAACACCTCCAGCACGCTGGGCACGAACTGCACGTGCACCACCCCGTGCGCCGCGACGGCCTCGACCATCGCGTGCGCGTCGCGGTGCGCACCCGGCGGCAGCAGGACGACCTCGCCCCCACAGATCAGCGGCCAGAGGAGCTCCACCGCCGCATCGTCGAAACTGAGCGTCGTCTTGTGCAGGACGCCCTCACCGGGCCGCAGTCCGTGCCTGCGCTGCATCCACGCCATCCGGTTGACCCACCCCGCGTGGTGCGACGCCACCGCTTTGGGCGCGCCGGTGGAACCCGAGGTGTAGTACAGCGAGCACAGGTCGGCGGGCAGCGCGCTCGGCCGGGGGCCCGGACCGGGCCCGTCCGGGAAGGCGCAGGGGTCGTCCAGCGCGAGGACGCTCACCCCGGCGGCCTGAGGCAGCGCGGCCCGCAGCCGGGACTGGGTGAGGACCACCCGTGCGCCCGAGTCGGCGAGCATGTACGCCTGGCGGCGCGCGGGATGGTCGGGGTCGACGGGGACGAACGCGGCCCCCGCCTTCAGGATGCCCAGGAGCCCCACGACGTGCTCGAAGGAACGCTCCGTGCACAGGGCCACCAGGTCGCCGGGGAGCACGCCTTCACGGTGCAGGCCCGCGGCCACCCGGTCGGCGCGCGCCCCGAGTTCGGCGTAGGTCCAGGTATCGGTGCCCAGCCGGACCGCGACGGCGCCCGGGGTGGCGGCGACCTGGTCCCCGACGAGGGAGTGCAGGGTGCGGTCGGCCGGGAACGCGACAGCGGTGTCGTTCCAGCCGTGCACGACCAGCTCCCGCTCCTCGGCCGACAGCATGGGCACCTCGCCGACCGCCGCGTGGTCACCGGCCAGCCCCTCCAGCAGCCGCACGAACTGCGCGAGCAGCCGGTCCGCGGTGACCTGGTCGTAATCGGACTTCTCGCAGCTGAGGCTGAAGGTCAGGCGGTCGGTGCTGGTGGCTTCCAGGACCAGGGGATAGCCGGTGTCGCGGGCCTCGCCCTCGGCGACCGGCACGACCCCCGCGGGCAGAGCGCCGGTGCCGGTGTCGGTGAACACCAGCAGGCTGTCGAACAGCCGCCGTCCGGGCGCCACCTGGCTGGCCCGCTGCACCGTCGGCAGCGCGACATGCGCGCGTCCCGCCACCTGCGTGACCCGCCGCTGGACGTCGCGCAACAGCTCGGTGAGCGGGGCGCCGGGGTCCACCTCGACCCGCAGCGGCAGGGTGTTCATCAGCAGGCCCACCATCCGCTCGATGCCCTCGACCTCACCGAAGCGGCCCGAGACGGTCGTACCGAAGACGACGTCCCGCTCGCCACTGGTGCGGCTCAGGAGAAGCGACCACGCGGCGTGGACGAGGGTGCCCACGGTGACGTGGTGGCGCCTGCCCGCCTGCTCCAGGGCGTCGTGCAGAGCAGCCGGCAGGGTCCGCCGGGCCAGCCACACACCGTCGTCCGCCCCGGTGGGACGGCTGCCCGGCAGCGGCGTCGGGCGGGTGAAGCCCGCCAGGCAGGAGCGCCAGTACGCCTCCTCGCGCCGGACCTCCTCGGGCGTGCTGTGCTCGGCGAGCCTCCGCAGGAACTCCCGGTAGGGCGGCGGGTCGGCGAGCACGGGCAGCCGGCCGCTCTCCCGCCGGCCGCGGTACAGGGCGAACGCCTCGCTCAGCAGCGCGTGCAGGCTCCAGCCGTCGAACACGACATGATGGGTCGTCCACACGAAGCGGTGCCGGTCGGCGCCGGTACGGATCAGCAGGAACCGGGCGGGCGGCGCGGCGCCGAGGTCGAAGACGGTCCGCTCCTCCGCCGCGACGAGCGCCGCGAGCCGCTCCGCGCGCGGGCCCGCGCCCGGACCCGTCACGTCGGCGTGCCGGAAGCGCGGCGGCGCGGCGCGCCGGACGACCTGCACGGGGCGGGGCAGATGCGCCCAGTGGAACGTGGACCGCAGGATCGCGTGGCGCTCGATCAGGCGCGCCCACGCCTCCTCGAAGGCGGCCGGGTCGAAGTCGCCCTCGATGTCGACGGCGAAGACCCGCACGTAGTCGCCCGTCTCCGCCAGCGTGTCCAGGAACAGCCCGGTCTGCAGCGGCGACAGCGGCAGGACGTCCTCGACCTCATCGCGGCCCACGACGTCGAGCAGCCCGTCCAGGACGTCGTCGTCCAGCCCGGTGAACCGCGCCGGTCCGCTCTCCGCGGGAACCCGCCGCGGCGCCGTGGCACCGAGGCGGGCGAGCGCCTCCACCGTGGGGTGCGCGAAGATCTGCCGGGTGGCGACGCCTAGCCCCGCCTCCCGGGCGAGCGCCGAGACCGTCACCGCCTTCAGGGAGTTGCCGCCCAGCGCGAAGAAGTCGTCCGCCACGCCGATGTCGGCGGTGCCCAGGACCCGGGCCCAGATGTCCGCCAGGGCCCGCTCCGCCGGGGAGCGGGGAGCGGTTCGCGCGGACGGGTCCGGCGCGGGCACCTCGGGGACGGACAGGGCCGTGCGGTCCACCTTGCCCGCAGGGTTCAGGGGCATTCGGTCCAGCACGACGAGCCGGTCGGGCACCATCGCCCGGGCCACCTCGCCCCGCAGAAAGGCCCGTATTCCGGCCGGGTCCGGCCCGTCGCCGACGACATGGCCGACCAGGAACGCCTCGCCCGCCGTGTCCCGGTGGACGGTGACGGCGGCCAGGCGCACGTCCGGGTGACGGGCCAACGCCTCCTCGACCTCGCCGAGTTCGATGCGGTGGCCGCGGACCTTGACCTGGTGGTCGTCGCGGCCGCGGAAGCGGATACGGCCGTCGGCGCCCCGTGCCGCCAGGTCGCCGGTGCGGTACAGGCGCGCTCCGGGGCCGCCGAACGGGTCGGGCAGGAACTGCCGCGCCGTCAGCCCGGGCCGCCCCAGATAGCCGCGCGCGACCCCGGCACCACCGAGGTACAACTCGCCCGGCACGCCCACCGGTACCGGCCGCAGGGCCTCGTCCAGAACGTGGGCGGAGGTGTTCGGCAGCGGCAGCCCGATCGTCACCTCCGACGGCTCCGGGCCGACCTCGTCCCAGGTGGACCAGACGGTGGCCTCGGTCGGGCCGTAGACGTTGACCAGTCGCGGCAACCGGGTCCGCAGTTCGCCCGCCAGGGCCGGCGGCAGCGCCTCACCACCGGTGAGGCCGACGGCGACCCCGTCCGCGGCACCGAAGCCCGCGGCCAGCAGCAGCCGCCACCCGGACGGAGTGGCCTGCACGTGGGTGACCCGGTGGGCGCGGATCAGGTCGCGCTGGGCAGCGGCGTCCCAGCGCCCCTCCTCCGGCACCACCACGACCCGCCCACCCGTCGTCAGCGGCACGAACATCTCCACCGCGGAGATGTCGAAGGACAGCGCGGTCAGTCCCAGCCACGTCTGGGGTTCGCGGGACCGCAGTACGTGCGTCATGGCTGCGGTCAGATGGGCCAGCGACCCGTGGGTGACCTCCACGCCCTTGGGGCGGCCGGTGGATCCGGAGGTGTACAGCACGTAGGCCACGTCGTCCGGCCCGCACGGACCAGCCGCGGTCGGCGTCGTCTCCCCGGCGCCCGGCGGGCCCGCGGGCCCGTCACCGACACGTAGCACGGCCACTCCGGGCGGTACGGACGCCTGATCCAACTCGCCGGACGACAGCAGCACCCGCACCCCGGAGTCCGACAGTACGTAGGCCGTGCGCGCGTCCGGGTACTCCGGGTCCAGCGGGACATAGGCGCCCCCGGCCCGCCACACCGCGAGCACCGCGGCGACCATGGCCGCCGAACGGTCCAGGCGCAGGCCCACCCGGTCCCCGGGCCGCACACCTGCGGCCCGCAGTCGCGCCGCCAACTCGGTTGTCCGGCTGTCCAGTTCCGTGTAAGACCACTCTTCGCCGCCGTACACGAGTGCCGGGGCGTTCGGGGTGCGCGCCCGCTGCTCCCCGATCATCGCGGGCACGGTCGTGGCGGCCGGGAAGGCCCGCGCGGTGTCGTTCCAGCGGCGTACGAGCGTGTCGCGCTCGGCGTCCGGGAGGATGTCGAGGTCCCCGACCCGCGCTCCCGGCCGCTCCACGAATGCGCCGAGAAGCCGGCCGAACGACGCGAGGAGTCGCTCGGCGTCAGCGGCCCCGACGCGCGTGTCGTCATGGATGAGCTGGAGGACGGTGTCCGAGGCGGACAGCCGGACGTTCAGCATCAGCGGATAGCCGCTGCTCTGGTGCACCGGGCCCATGCGCACGGACAGGCCGCCGAGATCCGCCCGCGGGGCCACCGCCAGGTTCTGCAGGACCAGAATGCTGTCGAAGAGCCGCTTGTCGCCCGGGACGTCCGACCAGTCGTGTATGTCGACCAGCGACGTGTGCTCGACGTCCCGCAGCCCCGCGAACTGTCCGGACAGCCGGCCCAGCCAGGCATCGAGCCGGTCCTCGTTCTCCCAGCGCACCCGCACCGGAAGGGTGTTGGAGAGCAGGCCGACGACCTGCTCGACCTGCGGCAGATCGACCGAGCGCCCCGAAACGGTCAGCCCGAACACGACGTCACGGCTGCGGCTCCAGCGACCCAGCAACAGCGCCCAGGCGGCCTGGAACACGGTGCCCACCGTGCACCCGCGCTTCCGGGCGAGCCGGGCCAGCGCGGCGGTCGACGCGGAGTCCAGAGCGAGTTCGACCGTACGGGCGGCCCCGGCGGGCGACCCCTGAGGCGCCGGCCGCACCACCGGGATCGAGGTCGGCTGGGTGAAACCGGCGAGCGCGTCCCGCCAGTACCGCTCGACGGCCCGCGGATCCTGCCCCGCCAGCCACTCCACGTAGGTGCGGTGGGAGACCGGGGCGGGCAGCTCGGGCGCGGGGCGCCCCGGGTGGCGGCGCGCCGTGAGGGTGGCGAAGACCTCGTTCAGCAGCGGGCCCACGCTCCAGCCGTCGGCGAGGATGTGATGGCTGTGCCATATCAGGAGGTGGCGGCCGGGCGCGGTGCGCACGAGGTGGAAGCGGTGCGGCGGCACCCGGAACAGGTCGAATCCGGCGGCCCGCTCCCCGGCGAGCAGCGCCTCCACACGGCCGGGGAGTTCACCGGCCGGGGTGTCCGTCCAGTCGAGGACGGTGAAGTCGGGCCGCGCAGTGCGGTGCACGACCTGGAGCGGACGCTCCAGACCGTCCCAGCGGAACGAGCAGCGCAGCGCGTCGTGCCGCTCCAGCACGTGCGTCCACGCCGCGACGATCCCCTCCTGGTCGAGGTCGCCGTCGATCTCCCAGCGGTACTGGTTGAAGTAGGAGTCGGCGCCGTCGTCGTGCAGGCTGTGGAACAGCATGCCCGTCTGCAGCGGGGTGCACGGGTAGATGTCCTGGATGTCGGCGACGTCCTCGGCGGACAGCCCGGACAGGACGCGGTCCAGGCCCTGCCGGTCGAGACCGGCGAGCGGGAAGTCCCCGGGGCCCGGGCCACCCCTCGCCGCTCCCTCGCCCGACGGCACGGCCACGGCCGCCAGTTCGGACAGCGTCTGGTGTGCGAAGACCTGGCGCGCGGTGAACACGTACCCCGCCTCCCGGGCACGGGAGACCAGGAACACGGCGGTGACCGAGTCGCCGCCCAGGGTGAAGAAGTTGTCCTGCGCTGCGACCGAGGACACGCCGAGCAGTTCGCTCCAGACGCCCGCCAGCACCTGCTCGGCCCCCTCGGCGGGCGGCGTGCGCTCCGCGGGAGCGGCGGCGCGGGGCGCGGGCAGCCGGCGCCGGTCCACCTTGCCGTTCGTGGACAGCGGCAGGCGCTCCATCCGCACGAAGACGGCCGGGACCATGGCAGCGGGCAACGCGGCCGCCAGGTGGCGCCGCAGCGCCTCCTCCTGCGCCTCCCCGACGACGTAGGCCACGAGCCGGGCCCCGTCCTGTGGGCGGTCGACCACGGCCACGGCGTGCGACACACCCGGGTGCGCGGCCAACCGCGCCTCGATCTCCCCGAGTTCGATGCGGTGACCGCGGATCTTCACCTGATGGTCGTTGCGGCCTAGAAAGCGGATGCGGCCGTTCGGTCGCCGCGAGGCGAGGTCACCGGTGCGGTACAGCCGTGATCCCGGCGGCCCGTACGGATCGGGCACGAAGGTGCTCGCCGTCAGCTCCGCCCGCCCGTGGTAGCCGCGGCCCACCCCGGGCCCCGCGATGTACAGCTCACCCGGGACCCCGACCGGCACCGGACGCATCGCGGCGTCCAGCACGTGCACGGCGACCCGGTCGAGCCCCGTGCCGAGGGTGATGTCCACGGCCGGGTCCGTGACGTCGTCGTAGGTCGCCCACACCGTGCACTCGGTCGGCCCGTAGCAGTTCACCACCCGGGCGGACACCAGCCGCAGCTCCGCGGCGAGCGCGGGCGCCAGCGCCTCCCCGCCGGTGAGGGCGAGCGCAAGCCGTGGCAGCCGCGCTCCCGCGGTGAGCAGCACCCGCCAGCCCGAGGGGGTCGCCTGCACATGGGTGACGCCGTGCTCCCGGGCCGTCGCGACAGCGGCGCCGCCGTCCTGCGCGGCCCCTTCCGGAGCGAGCACCACCCGGCCGCCGGTGATCAGCGGCAGGACCATCTCCACCAGCGAGATGTCGAACCCGATGCCGGTGAGGCCCAGCCACACGTCGTCCGGGCCGGCGTCCAGCCGCAGCGCCGTCCCGGCGAGGAAGTTGACGAGTCCCCGGTGCTCGATCGCCACCGCCTTCGGACGGCCGGTGGAGCCTGAGGTGAACATCAGATAGGCGAGATCGCCGGCCAGCGGCACCGGCCCTGCGGTCCCGCGCACGGCGTCCCCGGTGCCGGCGTGCAGCACCGGCACCCCGGCGAACGGCTCGTGCCGCCCCGGTTCAGCCACGACCAGCGCGGCCTGCGCGTCCTCGGCCATGGCCCGCAGCCGCTCGCCGGGCTGGTCCAACGGCAGCGGGAGGAACGCGCAGGACGCCTTCCACACCCCCAGCACCGTGGCCACCAGCTGCTCCGACCGGGGCAGATGGATCCCGACCAGCGCGCCGGCCCCCGGCACCGCCGCACGGATCCGCGCGGCCACACGGTCCGACAGCTCGTCCAGCTCCCGGTACGTGAGACAGGTGGCGCCCGACACGACCGCAGGGGCGTCCGGCGTGGCGGCCACCACGGTGGCGAAGAGGTCCAGCACGGTGCCCTCCGGCACCGGCGTGCCCGAACCGCGGGCGCCTTCCACGACGCGGGCGCTGTCGGCGGCCGAGAGCAGCCCGACCTCGCCCACGGTGGTGCCGGGCTCGGCGACCGCGCGGGAGACCACCTCGACCAGCACGTCGAGCATCCGCTCGACCGTCGCCGGCTCGAACAGCGTGCTCTCACCCACCAGATCGAGCCGGACGCCCTCCTCCAGGTTCGCCCCGATCAGCGACAGGTCCACCTTCGCGGACGCCGTGCCGACGGGCACCCGCTCGACCGTGACACCGGGCAGCTCCCACACGTGTTCACGCGCTTCGATGCACTGGTACATCACCTGGGAGAGCGGGTTACGGGAGGCGTCCCGGGGCTGCCCGGAGTCCGCGACCAACTGCTCGAAGGTGACGTCCTGGTGCTCCAGCGCCCCGAGGACCACCGAGTTCATCCGCCGCACCAGCGCACCGAACGCGGGGTCGTCGCTGACATCCACGGCCAGCGGCAGCGTGTTCGCCAACATGCCCACCAGCGGTTCGGTTTCGGCGACCACCCGTCCGGAGACGGGCGTGAGCACCGAGAAACGGTCCTGTCCGCCGCTCCAGCGGTGCAGGTACCCGGCGAACATCGCGAGCAGGGCCGTGTAGAGGGTGACGTTGTGCCGTCGGGCGAAGTCCCGCAGCGCGGAACTTAGTTCGGGTGACAACAGCCGCCGGGCCTGGTGCCCCCAGAAAGACGGCTCCGGGGGACGCACATGGTCGGCGGGCAGCTCCAGGACGGGAGGCACACCGTCAAGTGCCGAGCGCCAGTAGGCACGTTGCCGGGTGAGCAGGTCGCCGCCCAGCCGCGCCGCCTGCCAGTCCGCGTAGTCGGCGTACGACACGGGAAGCGCCGGCAACTCTGCCGAGAGGTCGTCCGCCCCGCGGGCGCCCGCCGCGTACAGGACACCGAACTCGCGGGCCAGTACCCCGCAGGACCACTCGTCGGCGACGCAGTGGTGCAGGTTCAGCACCAGGACGTGGGTGGAGTCGTCGCAGACGGCCAGCACAGCCCGGAACACGGGACCGCGCTCCAGGTCGAAGGGCTGCTTGATCTCCTCCTCGGCGAGCCGGACCGCCGCCGCCGACCGCGCCACCGGCGGCAGGTGTGACAGGTCGACGGTGCGCAGCGGGGCCGGCCCGACAGGTGCCGGGACCTGCCGGGGCGGGCTCTCGTCCCGGAACACCATGCGCAGCGTCTCGTGCCGTGCCACCAGAGCGTCCAGGGCGCGGCGGACAGCACCCCGGTCCAGCGGGCCGCTCAGGCGCAGCACCCGGTGGACACTGAACGTGGAGTTGTCGGACAGCAACCGGTCCGCGACCCACAGATTGTGCTGGACGGGCGCCAGCGCGGCGCTCCCCGTACCGGAACGGCGCGGCACCGTAAGCGCGGCGCCCGTGGACGCAGCCGCGGTCCGCGCCCCGCCGAGCAGCCGCCGCCTCAGCAACTCGCGCTTGTGTGCGCTCAGTTCACTCTTCTTCGCTGCCATCGGCTCCGCCGCTCCGGCCGCTTCTCCGCTCCGCGTCGTCATGATTGTCGGGTCACCGCGCCTGACGGAGACTGAGCGGCCGCATATCGGTCCAGACCTCGTCGACGTGGCTGAGGCAGTCCTCCTTGGTGCCGGAGGTGCCCTCGTCGAACCAGCCCTCGGGCAGCTCCCGCCCCTCCGGCCAGATCGAGAACTGCTCCTCGCCGTTCACCACCACGCGATATGTCTGCGCCACCATGTCTTCACCTCTCGAGAATTCGCTGCGTAGAGCCACTACGGACGTGTGATCGGGGGGCCGGGACCGGGGACCGCTAGGAGGCCAGCCGGCGCGCGGCGACAAGGGCGAGTGCGTCGGCGCTGTGCGCCCGGAACAGGTCCCTGACCGTGACTCGCACACCTAGCTGCGAGCTGAGAAGGGCCACCGCGCGCTGGGCCGTCAGCGAGTCGCCGCCCATGTCCAGGAACCCGCCGGCCGTGTCGGGCACCTCCACCGCGCCGAGGACTTCCTGGAAGACCTCGGCGATCTGTACGGCAATGGCACGGGTGTCCTGTGCATTGCTCTCCACCGTCATCATGTGTTCCCTTCGTAGCCGATGACCCAGGGACTTCTTCAGCGCCCTCGGCGCGTCATCACTGTGGCTCCGCAAGGGACGCGGCCTCCAGCCCAGACGCCACTCATGAACCTGCACGACACGAAAATGAGCGGGTGACATAGGGCTCGGCCGGGAAAGCACGCGGGGCCCCGACCTGACCGAGCCGACCATGCGGGCACACGGGCACCGGGCCCCCGGCCCATCCGGGAGAGCCGCGGAAGAAGTACGCCTTCATCACCTGGATCGGCAAGAACACCCCCGCCCCTGAAGAAGGGCAGAGTCTCCATCGACAAGCCTGAGGTCACACAGGTGGTCAAGGACAGTTCGGCCGAGATCTCGACCGGGGGCCCGGCAGACGTCGCCGACGACCGTATCGAGGACAAGCCCCGCTCCTGCCGCTGACACTGCCGCGGAACCGGCCCGCCGGAGGCCAGGGCATGTCCGCGCTGTGCGGTGCCTTGGTAGCGATGACCGGACCGGGGATCGGATATTCGGATATTCGGTGTCCTGCCTGCCTCGTGAGGAAGCACTGGCTGTGCGTCCCTTCACGGATGTCGTTTGTCGCTGAGTTCGGGCTCTGGTCCACTTGGTGTGGAGAGCTCACCGGCGGTGATGTCAGTGACCTGTGGTGAGATGGCCGCGCTCTGTCGGTTGATGTGGAGGAGGCCGTTCTATGTCCGGGTATCCGTCGCTGACACGCGCTCTGGCAGAGGCGCTGGTCGACGTCCTCTGGTTCGTGGAGGGGTGCGAGGACGAGCAGATGGACCCGGATGACGCGGTGAAGGTCCTGGAAGGTGCTGCTGCGCTGGTGTCTCACCTGTCGCATGATCAGCGAAGCGAGTTTACGGACTTGCTCGGTTCGATGGCTGCGGAGGAGACCGACCCCTCGCGTCGCGAGTTCTTGGAAGGCTTCCCCGAGGGGTTCGGACTGGTTGAGGAAGACTCCTGAGCTGCCCCCTGTCCGTAGAGCAGGACCCGCTTGCGGAGGAGTTCGAATCCTGCGCGCCCGAACATCTGCCGTTTGAGCATCTTGATCCGGTTGACGTGGCCTTCGACGACACCCGAGTTCCACGGCTGCGTAAGACCGGCGATGACCGCATCGAGGTCACGTTCGAGGTGCTGGGCGAACCGGCTGAGGCTGGGCAGGTCGGCGTCGGCTCGTGCAGATTCGATCCACTCCGGCAGTCGCTCACCCTGCAGCTCGGTGACCATGCAGGCGAAGGAACGCACGTGCTCGGCGAGCGCAGTCAGTTCAGGGCAGCTGGCCAAAACCACCTTGAGCTGAATCCGGTCGCATTCAGGCAGGGTGTCGGGGTGGGTCAGGATCCAGCGTGTGACGGCGCGGGCCGACGGCGGGCGGGGGCCGACTGGTCGGGGCTTGCCGCGGAGATTCCTGCTGACGTAGGCGCGGACACCGGCGTAACCGCGGGGAGGGCCCTGTTCCTTGATCTCCTCCCATAGTTTCCAGGCGTTGGTGCAGCCTTCTTGCCAGCGCTGATCGAGGTAGGGCTTGTAGGCGTCGAGCCTGGTCGGACGGTCTTGCCACTGCCCGGTGAACATCTCCTCCGGGGTGGCGCGGGAGAACCGCAGGATCGTGTTGAGCGTCATGCCGAGCTGCCGGGCGACGGACCGCTTGCTGTGTCCGGCGACGAGGAGCGCGTGGATGGTGGCGTGCTTGGCGCGGGTGCGTTCGGCGAACCGGTGCCCTGTCGGCCACGGCGAGGACGCAGCCGGATCTGGCTTCTCCTGGAGCTCCTCCGGCTGTTCCGGCAGGGGGCGCAGACAGTCGCGGTGCCGGTAGATGCACTTCTCGGCGGCTTCGCCCAGGTTGTGCCATAGGTGCCATCGGTCGGCAACTTGGAGGGCCTGCGGGGCGCCGCGGGTGGCACCGTCGGCGGAGAAGGGTGCGCGGTCGCGGCAGACGATCTCGATGCCGGGTCGTTCGGCGAGCCAGGCCGCGAGCGTGTCGGCCTCCCGGTCGGGCAGGAGGTCGATCGGACGTCGTGTCTCGACGTCGACGAGCACGGTTCCGTAGATCCGTCCCTTGCGCTGGGCGTATTCGTCCACCCCGACCACGCGGGGCGTGGCCGTGGGCGGATCCGGGAGCGAGGCGATCGACCTCAGCAGGGTGTTCCGGCTGACCGGCGCCCCGAAGACGTCCGTCATGCGAGCCCCGGACCGGCCCGCAAGCGCGAGGCCGACCGAGATGAGCGTCGATCGAAGCCGTTCCGTCCGCCGGCCGAACCGGCGGGTGAGCCCTGGCACCTGCTCGGCGAAGGTCTTGCGCGGACAGGAGCCCTCCGCGCAGATGAACCGGCGCACCCTCAATGCCAACACGACGGACTTGCCCACTGTCGGTAGGTCATGGGGGAACCGCAGATAGGAGCCATGTACTCGCCCTGACAGCCGCCCGCAGCCCGGGCAAGTCGCCTGCCGGGCCGTGCTCAGGGCCTCCACCCGGACGGCCATGTCGGTCATTTCGACCGAATCCACCAACACACGCTCCAGCGAGGAGAACAGCAACTCTTCAAGTCGCGGCCGTACTTCGTTCACGGCGCAGCACTGTCGACCACACAGCACACCGGCCGAGCGATTTTCGGGCTTTCTCAGCCACCATCACGAGTAGATCGACAGTCACGCTGCGTACGCGACCACACCAAGTGGACCAGAGCCGAAACTCGTGAACATCACCCGACCGTGGATCTGGGTGCCTTCCAAACCCATGAACAACCGGCTTCACAACGCGTGAATAAAGCCAGGAGTTCGACCGCAAGGAGATCCAGCACTTCTTCGAGGTCTACAAGGCGCTGGAGCCCGGCAAGTCCGTGACGGGTGCCGAGTGGGTGGGCCGTGCGGAGGCGGAAGAGGAGATCACCGAGTCGGTGAAGCGACTGGCCAACTCCCACCAGGGGCTCTGACGCACAGAGCACCGTCGCACACCACGATGCCCGACGGACCGGGGAACTCCCGGTCCGTCGGGCATCGTGGTGTGCGTGCGTCGAGGGGTGCGCGGCCCGGTCAGGAGGCCCGCGCCGCTCGCGCCGTGCGCGTCACCTCGGGCAAGGGGTCCGCTCGGCGGGCCACTTCGAGCAGAGCGTGCAGAGTCCGCTCGGCAGGTCCGAGACGGGGCCGCCACTGCGCGACGATGCTCACCGGACGGATCCGCTCGACCAGGCGCAACTCCAGCAGCTCGCCGTCCTGCAGTTCCCGGGTGACCGCGAGCTCCGGCAGGAGCGACACCCCGTGGCCGTGCCCCGCCAGCCGCAGCAGAGCGGACAACGAGCCTTGGACCATGGCCAGTTGGGCGCCGGCCAGCAGATCGCGCCCGAAGCGGTCCACGAGCATCTCCGAGGTACAGCCCGGCTCGGCCACCAGGAAGTCGTAACGGAGCATCTGCTGGGGTGTGACCGCGTCCTCCTGTGCCAGAGGATGGCTCGGCGCCGCCACCAGAACCGAGCGGTCGTGCCCCACCACGGCGTGCGGGCCAAGGGCCCGAATGCCGTTGTCGTACTGGAACACCAGATCCAGCTCGCCCGCGCCGAAGGCCTGTTCCAGCGTTCGACGGTTGGCGACCGTCAACTCCACGTCCGCTCCGGTCTCCGTACCACCCGCGCCGTACTCCAGAGCCGCCAGCACATCGGGCATCCACGCGTGCGCGAGTGACTCCTGAGCCCCGATCCGCAACCGCGGCCGATCACCGCGCACGGCCCGGCGCATCCTCTCCTCGAGGTCCAGGGCCTCCCGCGCGTGCGGCAGCAGCCGATGGCCCGCCTCCGTGAGTACCGCCCCGGTGCCGGCCCGCACCAGTACGCTCATCCCCAAGTCCGCCTCCAGACGCTTGAGTTGCGCGCTCAGACTGGACTGCGCGTATCCCAGGGCTTGTGCTGCGGCGGAGATACCGCCATGGTCGGCGACCGCGACGAAGGCGCGCAGATAGCGAGAGTCCACGGCACCAGCATAAGCGTCATCGGACTTTCCGATAGGGGTATCGGACTTGCGGCGTCGCCGGCCAGGGAGCGTCCGGGACACGCTGCGGTCATGACCACAGCCGACCCCATGTCCCGCCCCACCGGTGTCGTCACGCCGGAGGAACCCACCGTGGCTGCGGCGCCCGCCGAGACGCCCGCACCGTCCTCTCTGCGTTCGAAGCTGACGTTCGCCGGTATCGCCACCGGCAACCTGCTCGTCCTGCTCGACACCTCGATCCTCAACGTGGCCGTGCCCGATGTGCAGAAGTCGCTGCACCCGGCCGCCGCCGCCCTGCCCTGGGCCGTCGACGCGTATACCGTCGTCTTCGCCGGGCTGCTCCTCGCCGGCGGTGTCGTCGCCGACCGGTGGGGCGCACGCCGCGTCTACGCCAGCGCCCTCGGCCTCTTCGCCGTGCTGTCCGCGGTCTGCGCTCTGGCACCCAACGTCGGCTCCCTCATCGCCGGTCGGGCGCTGCTCGGTGCCGCGGGCGCCGGACTCGTGCCCGCCTCCCTCGCGCTGCTGATCCACCTCAACCCCGATCCGGCGCGGCGTACCCGAGCCATCGGTGCCTGGACCGCGCTCAGTGGTCTGGGAGCCGCTGCAGGGCCCGTACTCGGCGGTGCGCTGGTCGAACTCGGCGGCTGGCGGCTGGTCTTCCTCGTCAACCCCCCCATCGCACTGGCCGCGCTGCTGCTGGCCCGGCGGCTTCCCATGCCGCCGATGCGAGCCCCCCGCGCCCTGGACCGCCCCGGGCTCGCCCTGTCCACCGCGGGTCTCGGCCTGCTCACCTTCGGCCTGGTCGAAGCCGGCATCGAGGGCTGGGGCTCCGCGTACGCGCTGACCGCCGTCGTCGCCGCACTGCTCTGCTTCGGCCTGGTCGCCGTCGTGGAGCGCCGTGTCTCGTCCCCCGTCCTTCCGCCGGCGCTGCTCGCCCTGCCGAAGGTCCGCGCCGCCATGGTCGCCGCCGCGGTGTCCTGCTTCGCCTACTTCGGCGGAATGTACATGTTCGCCGTCTGGCTGCAGCACACCTATGATCTGACGCCGTTCAAGGCCGGTCTCGCTTCTCTGCCGATCGCGTTCCCCGTATGCGTGATGCCGTTCTTCACGGGGCGTCTCGTCGCGCGCTACGGCCCGCGACCGATCCTGCTGGCCGGCATGACCGCCGCTGTCGTCTCCGGTGTGCTGCTGTCCTTCTGCGTCGGCCAGCACCCGTCGATGGCACTGATCGTCGCGGCCGAACTGACGCTGGCCGCGACCGGCACCCTGTCCATTCCCGGAGCCGCCGCTGCCATGGCCGTCTCCGCTCCGCCGGAGTACGCCGCCACCAGCCAGGGCGCACTCAACGGCATCCGGCAGGCGGGTTCCGCGCTCGGGGTCGCGGTGCTCGGCACCCTCGGCGCCCTCAGCACGTCCGGCTACGTCCTCATCGGTGTCGGCCTGCTCGCGGTTCTCCTGGTGGCCAAGGCCACGGTCAAGCCGGCCTCCTGACGCGAGGCCCCCAGCGACGCCCCGGGGCAATCCCCGAACCGTGGGCGTCCCGCGTCGAGGTTCAGTGAGGGCCTGGCGCGTGGGCAGGTCCATGAGCCGGGCGTTGGCGAGGCCGCGCAGATAGTGCTGGACCGCGGCGGGCGGGTAGCCGGCGCACAGGTAGTACTCGACGGCCGCCTCGGGGTCCTTGCGTCGGCCGCACTGGCCCGGCTGTCGGCCCGCGGGGTGCTGATCGTCGCGCTGCTGGTCTTCACCATCGCCAACGCGGGCAGCGCACTGGCCGGTTCGTACGTCGCGCTGCTGGTCTGGCGGGGGATCGCCGGGGCGGGAGCCGGGCTGTACAGCCCGAACGCGGCCACCGCGGCGGCCGCGCTGGCCCCGGCCGAGCGGCGCGGGCGCGCGCCGGCCCTGGTGCTCGGCGGAATGAGCGGCGGCACCGTGCTGGGCGTCCCGCTCGGCCTGCTGCTGGCCGACGGGCAGGGGTGGAGGTCCGCGCTGTGGCTGGTGACCGGAGCCGGGGCGCTGGCTTGTGCCACCCTGGCCCTTCGGCTTCCCGAAGTCGCCACTGGCGCCGTGCCCGCACCGCGCGCCCGGCTGTCCGGACTCACTCGCCCGCGGACCGCGCTCGTCCTCGGCGTGACCTTCACCCAGACCGTGGCCAGCCTGGGCCTGTACAGCTACCTGGAACTCGTGCTGCACCGGACCGCCCACGTCACCGACTTCACCGTGTACCTGTGGGTATGGGGCCTGGGCGGCGTCTGCGGCAGCTTCCTCGCGGGAGCGGTCGCAGACCGACTGGGCCGTCCCGCCCTGCTGTCCGGCCTGCTCCTGGCGGCACTGGCCCTCACTCTCGCCGTGCTCCCGTTCAGCGGTGCGCCCCCCGGCCTCGTCGCTCTGCCGCTCCTTCTGTGGGGCGCCGTGGGCTGGGCCTTTGTGGTCCCCCAGCAGCACCGGCTGATCGCGGCGGACGCCCCGGGAGGAGCGGCCGTCGCCCTGAACAGCTCGGCCACCTACCTTGGCGGCTCCGTCGGCGCCGCGCTCGGCGGGCTGGCCCTGGCCGGTGGGCTCGGCGCCCGCTGGCTGCCCCTCCTCGCCGCCATCGCCGCCGCGGCCGGTCTCCTCCTGCACTGCCTCTCACTACTCCTGCCTGCCTCCGCCCGGCAGGAGCCCTCTGTCACCGGCCCCCGGAAGGGAACCCCTGATGAAGATCGGCGTCAATCTCCCCAATTACGGCCCTGAGGCCACGCCCGACAACCTGGTCGAGTGGGCGCTGCGGATCGAGAAGGCCGGGTTCCAGTACGTGATGGTCTCCGACCGTGTGGCGCTCACCCCTGAGGTGAACCACCTCTTCCCGGCCCCGTTCTACGACCCGCTCACCACCCTCGCCTACCTGGCAGCGGCCACCGACACCATCGGCCTCGGCACGACCGTGGCGATCCTGCCGTACCGGCCTCCCGTGCACACCGCGCGGATCGTCGCGAACATCGACCGCTTCAGCAACGGGCGCATGACCTTCGGCGCCGCGGCGGGCTGGGCCCCACGCGAGTTCGCCGTCCTGGGCGTCCCCTACCGCAAGAGGGGTGCCATCAGCGACGAATACCTGGCCGCCATGAAGGAGTGCTGGGCGGACGAGGTCGCCTCCTTCGACGGTGTGCACGTCTCCTTCCGCGAGGTGCACACCGGACCGTTGCCCGTACAGCGTCCGGGCCCGCCGGTCTGGGTCGGCGGTCACAGCCGCGGGGCCCTGCGCCGGGCCGTGCGCTACGGCGACGCCTGGCACCCCACATCGGTTTCCGGGGACTGGCTGTTCGGCGTCGGCGTGCCGGCCCTGCGCCAGGCGGCCGAGGAAGAGGAACGACCGGTGCCCGCCCTGGCCCCGCGGATCAAACTGCGCCTCACCCAGCGCCCGTTGGACAACGCCCGGGTTCTGGGCGAGGGCACCCCGTCCCAGATCCGCGACGACCTGGCCCTGCTCGCCGCCGGGGGCGCGCAGGCGGTGATCCTGGACCCCACTTACCCTGGCGAGCACCGGCCTCGCGGACGAACCGACGAGGACCTGGAGGTTCTTGAAATGTTCGTAAACCAAATCATCGATCCCGCAACAGGCAACATATTGTGACCACTTGATCGCGCTGGACGTGCAGGTTCCCGCATGGTGCTGCACGTGACACCCCCCTACGGAGGACGTCAGACGTGCCTGACCTGCGCAAACTTCGCGTGCTGCAAGAACTGAGCCAGCAGGGCACGATCGGCGCGGCCGCCCAGGCGCTGCACCTGACACCGCAAGCGGTCTCCCAGCAGATCAGCGCCCTGGGCAAGGAGCTGGGTGTGCAGCTGACCGAGCCGGCCGGGCGCCGGCTGCGGCTCACCAGTGCCGCCCGGATCGTCCTGCGCCACGCGGACACGGTCTTCCAGCAGATGGAGCAGATGCAGGCCGAACTCGCGGCCCACCAGAGCGGCGAGTGCGGCGAAGTCGCCCTGGCCGGGTTCTCCACGACCCTGTCCGCACTCATCCTGCCCGCGGTGGCCCGGTTGAAGAAGGACCGGCCGCTGCTGCGCACCACCCTGGCCGAGGCCGATCCGCCAGAGAGCTTCGCCATGCTGCACCGCGGTGAGACCGACGTGGTCATCTCCGCCGACACCGCCCACAGCCCGGGCGGCGACGGACCACGCTTCCACCGGGTCATCCTGTGCGAGGACCCCTTCGACGTGGCGCTGCCCGTCTCGCATGGGCTGGCGGCCGAGGACGGCCTCCGACTGGCCGACCTCGCCGACGAGACATGGATCTTCGCCACCACCGGGATGTGTCACGACATCGGGGTGGCGGCCTGCACCGCGGCCGGCTTCACCCCCCAGGCCTCCCACGCGATCGGCGACTGGGACGCCACCCTGTCCGCGGTCGAACTCGGCCTGGGCGTCGCCCTGGTGCCCCGCCTGGCCCGCCCCGCGCCCCGGCCCGAGGTGGCCATCCGCTCCTTCGCCGACACCCCGCCCAGCCGCTACGTGTTCGCCGCCGTCCGCGAGGGCAGCCAGGCATCCCCGGAGATCGCCGCGGTCCTGGACGCGTTGCGCGAGGTCGCCACCGAACTGGTGGCCCCGAGGCTGCCGGAACAGGACACCGACGCGCGCAGCGCCGCCTGACCATCCACGTCCGGTGGACGGTACCCCCCCACCAGACATTGCTGGATCACGGCGCCTGCCGAATGCCACGCTGAGGCAGGTTCATTCCGCTGGCGCGCACACCGCCACATCACCGCATCATCCCGGAGGGCGGGCACACCCATGTCCAAGGCAACCTATACGCGGCTGGCCGCATTGAGTCTCATCTGGGGCTCGGTATTCATGTGGATCAAGATTTCCGGATACGGGTTCTCCGCAGTCCAGATGGTCCTCATCCGCCTGGCGCTCGGCGCGATCGTCATCCTCGCGATCGGATACGCCAAGGGCTTGCGGCTGCCCAAGGGGGCGGCGACCTGGGGGCACCTCGCGGTGGCCGCACTCCTGGGCAACGCGATTCCCTGGACCCTGTACGCCGAGGGTGAGATGGACGGCTCCAGCAGCGTGGCCGCCGTAGTCAACGGCAGCGCCCCGATCTGGACCCTGGCCGCCGCTCTGCTGCTCGGCTCCGAGAAGCGCGTCACCGGAGCCAAGGCGGCCGGTGTCCTGCTCGGCCTGGGAGGCACCGCGCTGATCGCCTCGCCCTGGAACGGTGCGGGCACCGGCAGCGGATCCAGCATCCTGTGCTTCTTCCTCGGCTCCATCAGCTTCGGCGCCAGCTTCGCCTACATGGGCAAGTACCTGGTCGGCCGCGGCATCCCGCCGCTGATGCTGGCAGGCGGCCAGCTCTCCCTCGCCACGGTGATGCTCGCCGTGGTCCTGCCCTTCCTCGGCATGCAGTCCATCACCTGGCGCACCGACTCGGTGCTCTCGGTGATCGTCCTGGGCGTGGTCTGCACCGGCTTCGCGGCCCTCCTCAACTTCGAACTCATCATCAAGGACGGCGCGACGGTGGCCTCCACCGTCACCTACCTGATGACCGCGGTCGCCGTACTCCTCGGCGCCGTGGCCCTGCACGAACCCTTGGGCTGGACCGTCTGGGTCGGCGCCGTGGCGGTGCTCGCCGCCACCGGACTGCTGCGCCGGAAGCCCAAGTCGGCGCCCGAGCCCGCGGCGCGACCCGTCACACCACAGGTCGGCAGCGCCGCCGGCAAACCGTAAGCACGGCGGGCAGGAGCCCGTGGGTCCGACCGCAACGGGGCGGTCGGACCCACGGGCTCGGTATGTGCCCGGCCAGGTTGCGCCACGTCCGGCGACATAACCTGGCCCGTCAGCAAACGACTTGACAACTGAACTACAGGGGGAAAGACATGGCGTACGTCAGTTGGCGAGTTCGAGGGTCACCGGTGGAGTTCGAACAGCAGCATCTGCGAGCAGCTAAACTCTCAATCGCGGCATGAGCCCCTGTGTCCATACCCCGGGGGACGCCTCACCGTATTGGTGTCCCCAGCGGCCGCACCGCCGCCGCTGCGACATTCGGCGCCGTCCTCGACACGGTCACCCCGTACTCCGGCACCAACCCGTCCGACCACATGCGCCAACTCGCCGCAATCCTCCACCTGTTCCCAGGGGCGCGGTAGCGCGTGCCAACGACCCGGAACCGAGCGGTCGGGTCACACCAGGCCGGCCGCGATGGCGCGGCGGACGGCGTCGGCGCGGTCCTGGAACCCGGCTTTGGCGAACAAGTTGTTGATGTGGGTCTTGACCGTGGCCTCGCTGATGAAGAGCTTCTCGGCGATGGCCCGGTTGGGCAGCCCCTGGCCTATGAGCGTGAGGACTTCGCGTTCGCGGCGGGTGAGGTCTGGGGGGAGCGGTTGTGTGCCGGTCGGCGGACGCGTGCGGGCGGTGGCCAGGAGACGGTTCTGGACCTCGCGGTCGAGCACGGCCTGTCCCGCGGCGGCGGCCCGGATCGCGCGGATGATGTCCTGGCGCCCCGCGTTCTTCGTCAGGTAGCCGCGGGCCCCGGCGCTCAGCGCGGCCAGGATCGAGTCGTCGTCGGCGAAGGTGGTCAGCACGACCACGGCCACCTCCGGATGCTCCTCGCTGAGCCGGCGGGTCGCCTCGGTCCCGTCCATGACAGGCATGCGCAGGTCCATCAGTACGACGTCGACCGGTGTGGCGGCGACGGCGGCGAGTGCCTCCGCGCCGTCCGCGGCGACCGCCACGACCTCGATGTCCTCTGCCATGTCGAGCACCGCGGCCAAGGGCTCGCGGACGGCGGCCTGGTCATCGGCGACGACCACCCTCAAAGGCTGCGGGTTCTCCGAGTTCTGCGCGTCCTGGGTCGGTTCGTTCGTCGTCATCCTGGGATCACTGCCTCCACCTGCCAGCCGCCCCGGTCCGGTCCCTCGGTGAGCGGACCCGCGGCGATGGTGCCGCCCAGCAGAGCGACGCGTTCGCGCATTCCTATCAGCCCCATTCCGCTGCCCACACCGGCGCTCACCTCGCCGGTCGCGGGCCCGTTGCGGACGGTGAGCGCGGTCGACCCGGCGTCGAAGACCAACTCCACCCCGACCTCGCCCCCGGGAGCGTGCCGGGCCGCGTTGGTCAGCGCCTCCTGTGCGATGCGCAAGAGATTCTGGGTGACCTGGGCCGGCAGCTCGCGGACGGTTCCGGTGACCGTGAGGACGTCACGGTGACCGGACGATTCGACCATGGCGGTCAGGCTCTCCAGCAGCGGAAGGGAGTCCTCGCGCAGCGCGTGCACGGTCCACTGGGCCTGCTTCAAGCTCTCCTTGACCATGCTGTGCGCCTTGTCGTGCGCCGCGCGGACCTTGTCGAGGTCGCCGGTGTCGATCAGGGCGTCCGCCAGTTCCAGATGCATGTTGATCCCGGCCAGTGAGTGCGCCAGCACGTCGTGGACGTCCCGGGCGATGCGACCGCGTTCGGTGAGCACGGCCGCCTGCGCTTCGGCCTGCGCGGCCCGCGCTGTGGACTCGACGGCCTCGACCATCGCCTCCACGGCCTGTTGTCTGCTGCGGCTCAGGATTCCGACGACCACCGGGACGCCGGTTCCGAGGCCGAAGGTCCAGGTCAGCACCTGGTGACCGGGGCCGAGGTAGAAGTACAGGACACCGCCGCACAACACGCTGGACAGGGCCGCGACCGCCAGGGCCGGTTTGAGAGTGAGCCGGTAGCCGGCGTGGCCGACGAGCAAGTAGGCGTAGAGATAGCCGGAACCGCTGGTGCTCACCTGCAACAGGGCGGCGGCCGCCACGACACCGGCGGTCAGCCAGGCCAGGCCGGCCCGGGGCGGGAAACCGGGCGGCAGATGTCTGGCCATCAGGGCGACGGAGTTGAGCACGAGCAGGACGGCCACGGCAAGGCCACGGCCACTGACGCCCACCGGCCGGACGGTGGAGACCGCGATGACGATGATCACCAGGGTGATGACCCACTGGAGAGGGGCGTCGCGCCGGGGCAGCACGGCCCGAGGGCCGGACTCCCGTTCGGAAGACGGCCCAGGGGCGCAGAAGTTGTCAGAAACGAACACGGCGCGACGATAACCCGTCTCAGAGTGCCTGGTCCGCGGTGGCCACCGCACCCTGCCCGTCCACGGCCGGCTGCTGTGCACGGGTGACCATGCGGCTGCGGACGTAGATCGTGGCAAGTCGCGTGACCACCTCGGTGAGCGCCATCAGCACGAACGCGGCCACCCAGGCGTCCGCCGTGGTGATCTGGTGGGCGGCGCTGAACCGGGCCAGGTTGTCGGAGCCGCCGTGGTCGACCCACAGCTGGAAGCCCATGCGTGCCCCCATGCCCAGCACCCATAGGACGGCGGAGACCGCGCCCGCCTTGATGAAGAGATGCTCGCCGGCACTGCGGATACGGGTGTAGACGCCGCCCGCTATGCCGAGCGCCGCGCCGATGGCGACCAGCGTGCCGATCAGCACCAGGTCGTTGCCCGCGGTGGGCACGCTGCTCAGATAGGTCTGGGCCACGTAGGACACGATCCCCAGCGGGATGAGGTAGGACTTGATGTCCAGGCGGCCTTCTCGCAGTTGCCGGAAGACGACGAGGAGGAGGGCGATGTCGGTGATCCAGTCGGTCGTGGTCATGCACCTAGCCTGTCGCCACGCGCCCGTACACACCTGGGCCCATGGGTGGAGCCGCGGGTGGAGTTTTCCCGAGGCTCACCCACGATCCCGGTGGAGGGAGTCCCTTCACATGACGGCACGGCACATCACCGCCTGCGAACGGGAGTTGGTGCCCGTCGTCATGGTGAGGATCCCGGGCAGCTCGGCCGTCGAACCCGATTGATGCGCTGGCGCGGGGGACGGGACTTGCAGGCTGTCGCGAAACTCTCGAAGGTGCCGCAACGCCCGTTCGGACTGCCTGAACCGGTTGTTGCCTGCGGCGGTGTATCAGAACGTGCGCAAAGAACCCTGAGGACCGAGGCGGCGGAGCTTGCTGAAAGCCCCAGGATCCTCGGCCGGATCGTGCTCAGTGCAACGGCAGTCTTTCGGTCATGCGCAATTGGTCGATCAGGCTGGCCAGTTGCGCCTCGGCGGCCGCGTCGGCGGCGTCGGGGTCGCCTGCGGTGACGGCGTCGATGATGGACAGGAGCTGTGGCAGTGACTCCTCCAGCTGACGGCCAAGCTGAAGAACCTCGGTGTGGACGAACCCGTGGTCGGCCTC
>NZ_JBFAKV010000026.1:89573-145753 GCF_040655895.1 Streptomyces sp. NPDC050264 | reverse complement strand
TTGAATTCGGGCACGCCGAAAACAATCCCGGTCTGGGAGATCGTGCTGGTGTTTGAGTGCCGCTTGAGCGGCGGGAGGTGCTGCCGAAGAACCGTTACGGCTCTGTGGCAACCCGAAGAACCTTACGGATCGGGCGGGGCAGTGTCAACCCCCGCCCTGCGAAGCCCTAGTCGAGGTCGGTGAGGCGGCCGCCGGCGTCCGGCTGGGCGTCCTCGACCCTGCGCAGGAGACGGGTGAGCACCTCGCCCAGGAGGCCGCGCTCGACGGACGTCAGGTCCTGGAGGAGCTCCTCCTCGAAGACGGACGCGAGGCGCATCGCCGACAGCCACTTCTCACGGCCCTGCGGGGTCAGCTCCACGATCACCCGGACGCGGTTCTTCTCGTCGCGGTCCCGGGTGACCAGCCCCTCCTGGACCATGCGGTCGATGCGGTGGGTCATGGCGGCGGGCGTCAGGCCCAGGCGCTTCGCGAGGTCGCCGGGGCCCATCCGATAGGGGGAGCCGGAGAGGACCAGGGCCTTGAGGACCTCCCAGTCGGCGTTGCTGATGCCGATCTCCGAGGTCTGGCGTCCGTACGCCACGTTCATACGGCGGTTGAGTCTGCCGAGCGCCGAGACGATCTGTTCGACCTGGGGGTCGAGGTCCTGGAACTCGCGCTGATACGCGGCGATCTGCTCGTCGAGGGTCGGCTCGGCTGGCGGCCCGCCCGTGGTGTCGGCCATGCCGCGCAGTATGGCACGCGAGTGGTTGGCGTTGAAGTCCTTCTCTGTGTATTGTTTAGTTTCTAACTTTAGCTTCGAAGTCTTGACCGCGAAAGGGCAGGTGAAAGTGACCAGGGCGATGGGCGGCGCTGCGATGCGCCGGGTTCAGGTGGGGAGCGCGCTGAGCGCGTTCGGTGTCGGCTTCACGGTTCCGTTCCTCTATGTGTATGTGGCCGAGGTTCGGGATCTTGGTGCCGGTGCGGCCGGCATCGTGCTGGCCGCGTTCGCCATGGCCGCCCTGATCGTCCTGCCTTTCACCGGCCGCGCCATCGACCGGCGCGGCCCGCTGCCCGTCCTGCTGGCGGCGTCGGTCGTGGCGTCCGTGGGAGCGGTCGGCCTGGGGCTCGCGACCAGTGAGCCGGCCGCCATCGGTGCGGCCGCCGTACTCGGTGCCGGGACCGCGGTGCTGCAGCCGGCCCTCGCCACGATGATCGTGTGGTGCTCTTCACCCGAGACGCGCACGCGCTCCTTCGCCATGCAGTTCTTCCTGCAGAACCTGGGGCTCGGCATAGGCGGCCTCATCGGCGGCCAGATCGTGGACGAGAGCCGGCCCGACAGCTTCCTGCTGCTCTTCGGCATCGAGGCCGTGATGTTCCTGGTTCTCGCCGCCGTCGTGCTGAGTGTGCGGATGCCGCACACCCCGTCGTTCGGCGAGGCGATACCGACGGGCGAGTCCACGGGCGGCCTGCGGGCGCTCCTGGGGCACCGGGCGATGGTGCAGTTGTGCGGGCTCGGGTTCGTGCTGTTCTTCGCCTGCTACGGGCAGTTCGAGTCGGGGCTGAGCGCGTACGGGGTCGAGGCCGCCGGTATCTCGGCGTCGACGCTCGGGATCGCGCTGGCCGCGAACACCGCGATGATCGTGGTCGCGCAGTTCGCCGTGCTGAAGTTCGTCGAGCGGCGCAAGCGGTCGCGGGTCATCGCCGCTGTGGGGCTCATCTGGGCCGTCGCCTGGATGGCCGCCGGATACGCGGGCCTCGGGCACGGCAGCCAGGCCATGGCCACCGCCGCGTTCATCTCCACGTACGCGCTCTTCGGGCTCGGTGAGGCGATGCTGTCGCCGACCGTGGCGCCGCTGGTCGCCGATCTCGCGCCGGCCGGCATGGTCGGCTCGTACAACTCGGCGTTCGCGCTGGTGAAGCAGCTCGCGCTCGCGGTCGGGCCTGCCGTGGGCGGTCCGATGGGGGCCGCGCTGCACGGGCCGTACATCGTGACGTTCCTGCTGTTCTCGCTGGGCATCACGTTCCTCGCGCTGCGGCTCGGGAAGCGGCTCACCCCGGTGCAGAACCAGCCGTCGCTGGCCGGAAGCCGTGTGGTGATGCAGAGCTCGCGGGAGCCCGCCACAGCGGAGGCGTGAGCGCGAGGCAGCGCTCGCCCTCGGGCCGCGGGCTCACCCCGTCCCGCGCGGCAGTACGAACTCGCACCACACCGCCTTGCCGCCGCCCGGCGTGCGCCGCGAGCCCCAGTTCGAGGCGATGGTGGCGACGATGGCGATGCCGCGGCCCGTCTCGTCGCCGGGCTCCGCGCGGCGGCGGCGCGGGAGGTGGTCGTCGCCGTCGGTCACCTCGATGATCAGACGGCGGTCGGTGCGGCGCAGACGCAGACGCATCGGGGGGGTGCCGTGCTGCAGGGAGTTGGCGACGAGTTCGCTCGCCGCCAGGACGCCCAGGTCGTGCAGTTCGGGTGCGAAGCGCCAGCTGGTCAGGACCCCGGAGGCGAAGGCGCGGGCGCGCGGGGCCGCCTCGACGCCGCCGAGCAGCTCCAGGGCGGCGTTGCGGAAGCGCTCGCCGTCGGGGCCCTTGCGCGCCGGGTGCTGGAGGACCAGGACCGCCACGTCGTCATCGTGGTCGGCCGTGACGCCCGCCGCCCGGATCAGGCGGTCGCAGACCACCTGGGGCGTGCCGGTCGCGCCCGACAGCGCGTGTTCGAGCGCCGCCACTCCCTCGTCGATGTCCTCGTCCCTGCGCTCCACCAGGCCGTCGGTGTACATGACCGCCGTCGAACCGGGGCCCAGCGGCACGGAGCCCGAGGTGTGCAGCCAGCCGCCGGTGCCGAGCGGCGGGCCGGTGGGTTCCTCGGCACGGTGGATCGTGCCGTTCTCGTCGCGTACGAGGATGGGGAGGTGGCCGGCCGACGCGTAGACGAGGCGGCCCTCGTTCGGGTCGTGGACCGCGTAGACGCAGGTGGCGATCTGCTGCGGGTCGATCTCGATGGCCAGCCCGTCGAGCAGTTGCAGCACCTCGTGCGGCGGCAGGTCGAGGCGGGCGTAGGCGCGTACGGCCGTGCGGAGCTGGCCCATCACGGCGGCGGCGCGCACACCCCGGCCCATCACGTCGCCGATGACCAGGGCCGTGCGGCCGCCGCCGAGGGTGATGACGTCGTACCAGTCGCCGCCGACCGCGGCCTCGGTGCCGCCGGGCTGGTAGGTGGCCGCGATACGCAGGTCGTCGGGCTCCTCCAACTCCTGTGGCAGGAGGGATCTTTGGAGGGTCACGGCGGTCTCGCGCTGCTCGCGCATGCTCGTGCGCAGCCGCTCCGCCGCGTCCGCGTGGTCGGTGACGTCGGCCGCGAAGACCAGTACGCCGGGGCCTTCGGCGGTCTCCAGCGGGGTGCAGGTGACCGTGTACGAGCGGCCGCCCGCGCCCTTGCGGGACTTGACCGTGCGGGGCTTCGCGCTGCGCAGCACCTGGTCGAGGAGGGGGAGCAGGCTCAGCTCGTCGAGTTCGGGCAGGGCATGGCGGGCCGGTTCGCCGGTGGGGCGGTCACCGAAGGCGGCGACGTACGCGTCGTTGACGTACGCCACGCGGTGCTCGGGTCCGTGCACCAGGGCGACCAGGGCGGGGATGCGGTCGAGGACGGCGCGGAGGGGCAGTTCGTCCACGTCACCACCATCGCCGCCACCGCCGACACCCGTCTCGGGTTCGTCGTCGGGCAGCTGCTCGGCGCGGGCCGCGGGTACGGCGCTCTCGCCTAGCTGGGGTTGGCCGTGGTCGGCCCGCGCTGCGGCGCGGCGCTGTGTTCCGGGGAGCCGGGCGCTCCAGCGCGTGAAGTTCACTGTGGGACAAGCCTCGTGGGGTCGAGGGCGGGCGATGGTGCCCGCCCAGGGTCGTGGACCAGTCTGGCCGACCGTACTGACAAACGTCAGACGCCGGTCCGTGAGCGGGAGTTTCGCTCTCCGGTCGGCCAGCGGTCGGGAGTTCGGTCGTCGGGTCGTCGCAGGGGCGTCGGCGGGACGGTCAGGGCGACTCTTTCGGGCTGCCGGACGGCGGAGGAGGGTCCTCGGGAGGAACGGCGCCGGCCGCGAGTTCGAACTCGGCGCGCGGCCGCTCCAGCGAGCCCAGTGAGACGATCTCCCGCTTGAACAGGCCGGAGAGTGTCCATTCGGTCAGGACGCGGGCCTTCCGGTTGACGGTGGGCACCCGGCTGAGGTGGTAGACGCGGTGCATGAACCAGGCAGGGTAGCCCTTCAGCTTGCGTCCGTAGACGTGTGCGACGCCTTTGTGGAGGCCCAAGGAGGCCACGGAGCCCACGTACGCGTGCTCGTAGTCGGTGAGGGGCCGGCCGCGCAGGGACGCCGTGATGTTGTCGGCGAGCGTCCTGGCCTGGCGCACCGCGTGCTGCGCGTTGGGCGCGCACTCCGTGCCGGGCTCGTCGGCGGTGACGTCGGGGACGGCGGCCGCGTCGCCCGCGCCCCAGGCGTGCGGGGCGCCGTCGACTCCGAGGGCGGCGGTGCACTTGAGACGGCCGCGTGCGGTCAGCGGCAGGTCGGTGGCGGCGAGCAGCGGACTCGGTTTGACGCCGGCCGTCCACACGACCGTACGCGTGGGAAAGCGGGAGCCGTCGCTGAGCACCGCGGTCCGGTTCTCGCAGGATTCGAGACGGGTTTCCAGGCGTACGTCGATGTTGCGGCCGCGCAGTTCGCGGATCGTGTACTGGCCCATTTCCGGGCCGACTTCCGGCAGGATCCGGTCGCTCGCTTCCACGAGGATCCACTTCAGGTCATCCGGTGTGACGTTGTGGTAGTACTTCGCCGCGTACCGGGCCATGTCCTCCAGCTCGCCGAGCGCCTCGACGCCCGCGTAGCCGCCGCCGACGAAGACGAAGGTGAGGGCCGCGTCGCGGATCGCCGGGTCGCGCGTGGAGGAGGCGATGTCCAGCTGCTCGATGACGTGGTTGCGCAGGCCGACGGCCTCTTCGACGGTCTTGAACCCGATGCCGAACTCGGCGAGGCCGGGGACCGGGAGCGTACGGGAGACCGATCCCGGTGCCAGGACCAGTTCGTCGTACGGGAGCGGGGCCGGGCCGGCGCCCTCGTCCTTGCTGGCGAGCGTGGCGTACGTGGCCGTGCGCTTGGCGTGGTCGACGGCGAGGACCTCGCCGACGATCACGTGGCAGTGCTCCAGGACGCTGCGCAGCGAGACGACGACGTGGCGCGGGGAGATGGAACCGGCGGCTGCCTCGGGCAGGAACGGCTGGTACGTCATGTACGGGTCGGGGGTGACGACGACGATCTCCACGGCGCCGCTTCTGAGCTCCGGTTTGAGCTTCTTCTGTAGGCGCAGGGCGGTGTACATCCCGACGTAGCCGCCGCCGACAACAAGAATGCGCGCAGGTTCCCTCACCCTCCCATGACGCATCGGCCCCACGCGTTTGTCCACAGCCCCGGCAATTTGTGTGACGCGGCCAAGGCCCTCGTGACGGAGGGGCTCTTGACCGGTGTGCGGGACAGGTGCGCAGGTCAGCGGGGAGGGAGGGGGCGGGCGGCAAGGGGGCAATCGGGGCGGAATCGGCGCGTACTCCGTTCGGGGGGCGCACTGTGCGGAACCTGCCCCTTCTGAATTGACTCCAGCTCAACTATGTTCGTGTGCTGTCGGGGTGTCGGGGGATGCACTGTCGGGCCCGCCGGGCGGGTCCGGAAATCGCTGTCTGTTCCTCACGCTCCGGCTGACAATGACGGGGAGTGTCTCCGGGGGGAGACGTCATTACCGGGGGAACACATATGCACATTCAGGAAAGTCAATGGACCTCAGCGCCTGCCGTCGCGCCCACGGGCGTCTCGGGAGGGGCCAACGGGCGGGGTGCGGGCGACAGTTCGCGCTCGACGCCGCTGCGGGTGGACGCCCAGCGCAATCTTGAGCATGTGCTGCGCGCGGCCCGGGAGGTTTTCGGCGAGCTGGGGTACGGGGCGCCCATGGAGGACGTGGCGCGGCGCGCCCGCGTCGGTGTGGGCACGGTCTACCGGCGTTTCCCCAGCAAGGACGTACTGGTGCGACGGATAGCCGAGGAAGAGACGTCCCGGCTGACCGACCAGGCACGCACGGCGCTCGGCCAGGAGGACGAGCCGTGGTCGGCGCTGTCGCGCTTCCTGCGGACCTCGGTGGCCTCGGGCGCCGGACGGCTGCTTCCCCCGCAGGTGCTGCGGGTGGGCGTGGCCGAGGAGCGGTCCGACGGTGTCCGGGACGAGAGGCGTGTCCCGGAGCAGCGCACCGGGGCGCCCGAGCTGCGGCTCGTGGAGCAGCGGCCGACCGCGCTCGACGAGAGCGTGATCGCTGACGACGCGGGCGCGGCGACGCTGCTCGAGGTCGTGGGGCGGCTCGTGGACCGGGCGCGTGCTGCCGGTGAGCTGCGCGGCGATGTGACGGTTTCGGACGTTCTGCTGGTCATCGCGACGGCGGCGCCCTCGCTGCCGGACGCGGCGCAGCAGGCGGCGGCGTCGGCCCGGCTGCTCGACATCCTTCTGGAAGGGCTGCGCTCACGGCCCTAGTGGATGTGCGGATGCCTTGACCGCGGGCGGCAGAAATGCGCCGTTCGCGGTCAACTGCCGTACAGGGCGTGGCGGTTGCGCCTCCCCCGGGTGACTTCCCGGATGAGCGCCCGGATGAGTGAACGGTAGTGCTCAGGTACGGCGAATCTCCACGGATGAGTGGTTGCTGTGCATGGACCGGTCCCGTGGGGCTCCGGTGTGACACTCTTTCCCGGTGTTCGGGTCAGAGTGTGCGGTCGGGGGCTTTCCGCTATGAGCGTTGACGGGCGGGATGAGCAGCGGCCCGACGGTGGGGGGACGAGCGACGAGAGCCTCCCCTCTCAGCAGGTGCCGAGCCAGGGCGGGCCCGGAAGGACTTCCGGCGAGCCGCGGAGCACGGCGCACGACGCCGACGCGTCCGTACCGGCTCAGCGGGAGAACGGTGGCACGGCTGCCCCGGGCGCGTCGGGTACTGGGCCGGGAGCGTCCGAACTCCCTTCGTCCGACGCCGATTTGATCGACCGGATGCGTGCGGGCGACGACAGCGCGTACGAGGAGCTGTACCGCCGGCACGCCGCCGCCGTCCGCCGCTACGCCCGCACCTGCTGCCGCGACGCGCACACCGCGGACGACCTGACGGCCGAGGTGTTCGCCCGCATGCTGGGCGCCGTCCGCGGCGGCAAGGGGCCCGAGCACGCGGTGCGCGCCTACCTGTTGACCACGGTGCGCCGCGTCGCCGCCACCTGGACGAAGACGGCAAAAAGAGAACACCTGGTCGATGACTTCGCCGTGTTCGCCACGCAGGCCGCCCGTTCGAACGAGGTCTCGGACGACGACACCCTCGACCTCGGCGCCGACGTCCGCGCCATGCACGTGGCCGAGCAGTCGATGGCCATGCAGGCCTTCCGCTCCCTTCCCGAGCGCTGGCAGGCCGTGCTCTGGCACACCGAGGTCGAGGACGAGTCGCCCAGCGACGTGGCCACCCTCTTCGGCCTCGACGCCAACGGCACCCGGGTGCTCGCCAAGCGGGCCCGCGAAGGGCTGAAGGAGGCCTACCTCCAGGCCCACGTCTCCACGACGCTCACCGAGTCCGAGGAGTGCTCCCGCTACGCGGACCGGCTCGGCGCGTACGCGCGCGGCAGTCTCCGTACGCGCGCCGAGCGGGGCTTGCGCAAGCACATGGAGGAGTGCGCCAAGTGCCGGCTGGCCGCGGGCCAGATCAAGGAAGTCGCCAGCGGCATCCCGGGGGTCGTGCCGATCGCCGTCATCGGCTGGTTCGGCGCCGCCGGGTACGCGAAGGTGGCCGCGCTCATCGGCGGCGGCGCCGCGAGTGCGGCGGGCGCCGGGGCCGGTGCGGCCGCCGCGGCGGGCGGGAGTTCGTCCGGCGCGGCCGGCGGGGCCGCGTCCGAGGGGCTCGGGGCGCCCGCCAAGGCCGGTATCGCGGCCGGTGTGGTGGCGGCCGGGGTCGCCGTGGCGGTGGCCATCGCGCTCGCCGGCGACCCGAAGCAGGAGCCCGAGGCGAAGGCGGCGAAGCCGCCGGTGTCGCAGCCGGTCCCGCCGCCGAAGCCCTCCCCCGAGCCGCCGACGCCCACGCCCGAACCCCCGGCGCCGAAGCCCACGCCCAAGCCCAAGCCCACGCCGACACCTTCGAAGCCGAAGCCCGCCCCCACGCCGAAGGCGCCCGCGAAGCCGGCCCCGAAGCCCGCGCCGCCCGAACCGTCGCCGGTGAAGCCGACGCCGAAACCGACACCCCCGAAGCCGACTCCGCCGCCCGCCCCGGCTGTCTACCAGTGGAACCGGCTGGCGTACGGGGCCCTCGGTGACGGCGCCGAGCCCGAGATGCGGCTCGGCGAGAGCAGCTGGGTGTGGCAGCGGTACGGCATGTCGATCGGCGGCAAGCAGTACGCGAACGGGGTCTCGGTGCACTCCGCGTCCTCCGTCACCATCGACCTGAACCGCACATGCACCGCGTACGACGCGTTCGCCGGCGTCGACGACATGACGCTCGGGCTCGGAGCCGTCCGGTTCTCCGTCTACGTCGACGGCGCGCGGGCCTGGAGCTCCCGGGTCGTCCGGGGCAACGACCCGGCCGTGCCGGTGCACGTCGGTCTGGCCGGGCACAAGACGATCCGGCTCGTGGTCGAACCGCACACCCCGTTCGGCACGGTGGCGCTCGCCGACTGGGCCGAGTCCCGCTTCACGTGCGGCTGACAGCGGGCCGCGTCAGGCCGCCTCGGCGCCGGTGATCAGTTCGGCCAGGATCGCCTGCTGGGTGAGGGCCACGCCCGCGGCCGTCTCGGCCTCGTAGCGGGCGTCGCCCAGCTCGGCCCGCGCGCGGGACTCCACCTCCGCGTACTCGGCCAGCTCCGGCATCGGCCGGAGCCGGCCGTCGCGCAGCCGGTCGGCTGCCGCGAACAGGCGCACCGAGCGCGTCAGATCGCCGCCGCGGGCCAGCAGTTCCGCCCCGATGTCGATCAGGCCCGCGGTGACCGACTCGGCGCAGCGCTCCATCACCGCGTCGCGCAGCACGCCGACGAGGCGCGCCAGGCCGGCCGCCGGGCCGGACTCTGCGGCCACGATGCGTGCGTCGGCCATGCCGAGCGCCGCGACGAACTGTGGCGGTGGTGTGCCTCCCAGAGCCACCGAACCGGCGCGGTCGCACAGCTCACGCGCGCGGACCACCTCACCGTCGGCCAGCGCGAGATGCGCCCGCAGCAGCGCGACGAAAGCCGTCGTGTCGACGGTCCCGTGCTGCTCCGCCTCCTCGCTCGCCACGTCGAGGGCCTTGTCCGCGGTCGCGCGATCACCCTCGCGATAGGCGATCTCGGCGAGACGGGCCATCAGGAACGGCGTCTCCGCGTACGCCCCCACTTCGTAGGCGAGACCCAGCGCCTCCTCGAACTCCTCCTTCGCCTCGGCCAGGCGGCCGCGCCCCATGGCGGCCTCCCCCGCCGCGCTGCACACCTGGGCGCGCATCCAGCGGTCGCCCACCCGGCGGCTGATGTCCCGCAACTCCACCAGGTCGGCGTCCACGCCGTCCATGTTGCCCGGCATGTCGACGGCCGCGTGCGTACGGAACATCAGGGTGACGCCGACCTCCCAGTCGCCGCCGTAGCGACGGCAGTTGGCGACAGCCGCTTCCAGGGCGGGCCGCACGTCCTTCCATCGGGCGCTCTTGACGAGGAACAGCGAGAACGGCCAGATGAGCCCGGGGAAGCGGGCGCCCTGCGGGCTGGGCGGCTCGAACGCCGACCGCACGCGCTCCACGTGCGCCCGGTCCTCCTCACTGCCGACGGCATCCTGGGGCCGGGCTTCGGCGATCATGAAGAGGGACAGCAGCCGCAGGTTCATCCGCGGCCAGTACAGCGGTTCCGCCGGATCGCCTTCGACCAGACGGTCCGGCATCATCCGCTCGATGGCCTCGATCCAGGCCAGGCCCTCCGGGCGGTAGTTGCGCAGCCACCAGAACCAGCCCATGTGCAGCGCCAGGGCGATCGCACTCTCCTCGTCGCCCGGGCCGGGCCCGCTCGTGGTGCGCGCCAGCGCCGCCCGGATGTTGTCCATCTCCGTCTCCAGGCGCTGGATCCACGGGAGTTGCTCGGCCGACCGCAGCTTCGGATCGGCCTGCGCGACCAGCGCCCGTACATACGCGATGTGCCGGCGCTGGGCATCCAGAAGCAGGCCGGGGGTCTCCTCGGCGCGCTCCGTGGCGTACTCGTGGATCGTCTCCAGCATCCGGTACCGCATGCCGGTGCCCTCGGGGTGCGGGCCCTGGTGAGGCGTGGCGATCAGCAGCGACTTGTCCACGAGGGAGCCGATGATGTCCGCGACCGTGCCCGCGTCGCCCGCGCACACCGCCTCGGCCGCCTCCAGATCCCAGCCGCCGGCGAACACCGACAGCTCGCGCAGCGCCGCGCGCTCCCGGTCGTCGAGCAGGTCCCAGGACCAGTCGACGACCGCGCGCAACGTCTTCTGGCGCGGCAGAACCGTACGGCTTCCGCCGGTCAGCAGGCGGAAGCGGTCGTCCAGGCGGTCCGCGATCTGGCGGGGCGTGAGCAGTCTGAGACGCGCCGCCGCCAGCTCGATCGCGAGCGGCAGCCCGTCGAGCCGGCGGCAGATCTCGGCGACGGCCGCCGGGTCGCGGCCCGGGTCGAAGCCGGGGCTCACCGCCTGCGCGCGCTCCGTGAACAGGCGGTGCGCCGGGTCCGGGGGCAGCGGCTCGATCGGGCGCACCGATTCGCCCGGGACGCCCAGTGGTTCGCGGCTCGTGGCGAGGATCGTGAGGTCCGGGCAGTGGGTGAGCAGGGTCTCCGCCAGCTCCGCCGCCGCGTCGATCACGTGCTCGCAGTTGTCCAGGACCAGGAGCAGGCTGCGGTGGGCGCAGTACTCCAGGAGCAGCGCGGTCTGGTCGTCGAGCGGGACCGACAACTCGTTCGTCATCAGGATCGTCTCGCGCAGGCCCAGTGCGTTGACCACCGCGCCCGGGACCGCGCGGGGGTCGTCCAGCGGGGCCAGCTCCACCAGCCAGGCGTGCGGGGTCGGGGCGGCGGACTCCTCTGCCAGGCGGGTCTTGCCGGTGCCGCCCGGGCCGGTGAGTGTGACCAGTCGGGCTTCTCGTATGTCCGAACGGATGGCGGTCAGTTCGGGTTCCCGGCCCACGAAGGAGTTCAGGCGGGGGCGGATGTTGCCCGGGCGGGTGGGAGCGGGGGGCTTTGTGGGTGGTGCGGGCGGTGTGGGTGGTGCGGGGTGTGCGGGGGGTTGTTCCGACAGCAACTCCGCGTGCAGTCCCGTCAGTTCCGGGCCCGGGTCCGCGCCCAGCGCCTCCGCCAGGACGCGGCGCGTCCTCTCGTACGCCGCCAGCGCGTCCGCGCCCCGGCCCGCCGCCCGCAGAGCCCGGATCAACAGGGCGTGCAGGGGCTCGTCGTACGGGTGCGCCGTGGTGAGTTCCCTCAGTTCCGGTACGAGTTCGGGGGCGCGGCCCAAGTCCAGGTCGGCGCTCACGCGCGCGCGGGTCGCCTCCAGGCGCTGGGCCTCGGGGCGCGTGGCCGCCGTGTGGTCGGGCAGGTCGGCCAGGGCGGGGCCGCGCCACAGGGCCAGGGCCTCGCGCAGGATGCGGGCCGCTGTCGCCGGGTCGTCGGCGGCCAGGGCCGTGGTGCCCTCGCGGACCATGCTTTCGAAGACGTACAGGTCGATGTCGGCGCGGGTCGCGGCGAGGCGGTAGCCGCCCGCCTCCGAGGTGATCGCATCCTTGCCGAGTGCTCGGCGCAGGCGGCCCACCAGGGCCTGGAGGGCCGCCTGGGCGTCTACGGGCGGGGCATCCGCCCAGACGTCGTCGATGAGGGCGTCGATGGGGGCCGTGTGCGGGGTGTGCAGGGCCAGGGACGTGAGCAGGGCGCGGAGGCGGGGGCCGCCTACGGGCACATGGGTGCCCTTGTCGTCGTGGGCCTGTGTGGTGCCGAGGATTGTGTACTGCACCTGGGCATTGTCGCTGGTTCGGTGGGTGGTGGGGGGTGAGTTTCTCGCCTGGGCCGAGTGTCGCGTGCCGTGTGCCGTGCGCCGCGTGCCGTGCGTACGTGGATGGGTGGGGCGGGGCCGTGGCGGGGTACCTCCTCGGCCGGATCGGTCTCGTCGCTTCTTGTACGCCGTAGGCGGGTCGTCCGCCGCGGAGTTCCTGCGGTGTCCTGTGGGGGCGCCCCGCCACGTCCCCTCCCGTAGTGACGCGACTGAACGCCGGTGGGGTGGCGTGTCCCGGTCCAGCGCACCGCCGTCGGCTGTCGCCCCCTGCCCGTCTCCCCCGCCCCGACTTGGGCAATCTGCCGCCTTGGGCGGCAGGGTGGGCAAGGCGGTACCCCCAGCGCCGGGGCACCGTGCAAACAGGCCCGCGCGCGAACCCCGTTGCAGGACCCCGGCGCCGGATGCGTCACGGAGGCCGGGCCGCGCAAAGGGCGGCGGAACCTAGCTTGAGTTTTAACCTCAGACCGGCTTGCCCGCCCCGTCTCCGTGGTATCCGCCGCCGATCCCGCCCGCCTCAGGGCGGACGCCAAGAGAGCGGAGGCATGGTCGCGATGGAGCGGGGAGCCGGTCGAAGATCAGGACCCGAGCCGGGAGTCGTCAGACGAAGAAGGCGTTCATCCCGGGCACGTCGGAGAGATAGGTCTCGATACTCGCGATTTTTCCGTCGCGGAGCCGGCATACCGTGGCCAGGTATTCGTCCAGCACGGCGTCCTCCCGGTGCGCCGTGTTGTGCAGGGAGAGCGCCATGTTCTCCCTGCTGACCAGGAGATGCAGCAACTCGAAGTCGAGGCCGTACGAGGCGATCAGCTGAGCGCGCTCCACCACCGCGTCGGCGCCGTCGGCTGTGCCGGAGATGGTGTTGTCACCGGGCAGGGTCCAGGTGGCGTCGTCGTGCAGCAGGACCCGGATGCCGTCCCAGTCGCCCGAGACAAGGGCCTGGTGGAAGGTGCGCCCGAGGGCGAGGGCGGCTTCGTTGGTGGACATGGCATTCCCTTCACAACACTAAAGCGGCGATCTCCGCTTTAGTGTGACCGTAAGCCCCCTGCCCACTAAGGCGCAACTCTTTGCTTTAAGGTGGAGGGGTGAACGCTGACGCATCGACGAAACGGCCCGGCGGCCGCAGCACCCACGTCCGTGCCGCCGTACACAGCGCCGCGGTCGCGCTGGTGGGCGAGTTCGGCGCCGACCAGGTGACCCTCCCCGCCGTGGCCCAGCGCGCGGGGGTCAACTCCAGCACCCTCTACCGGCGCTGGGGTACGCTCGCCGCGCTCTTGGCCGACATCGCCAAGCACCGCAGCGACGCCGGCGCGCCCCCGCTCGTCGGCGACCTGCGCACCGACCTGGAGAACCAGGCGCTCTGGACACTGACGGAGCTCTCCCGGCCCGGTGGCATCGCGTTCTTCCGCGCCGAGGTCGCGCCCGACGTCGACGAGCGCCACGACGGACTACGTGAATGCCTGCGCAGGGTCAGCGAGCGATTCCGCCCTGTCCTCGACGCGGCGCGGGAGCGCGGCGACGCGCCCCCGTCCCTGGAGCAGGTTCTGGATCGGATCGTTGCGCCGCTCTACTTCCGGGTGGTCTTCTCGATCCCCGGTACGGATGAGGCGTACGTCCGCGACCTTGTCGCGGAGCTGCCTGGGAAGCTTCAACCTGAGTTGTGAACTTCGCTCGGCTCCGGTCTCAGCCCGTGCTGCCGATGATGCCGGGCGTTCCCGAGCGGGCGACCCATGACTACGTCCGGGCCGGCACCACCACGCTGTTCGCCGCGCTCGAGGTCGCCACCGGCAAGGTGATCGGTTCCCTGCACCGCAGGCATCGGACGGAGGAGTTCAAGAAGTTCCTGGTCAAGCTCGACAGGGAAGTGCCTGCCGACCTGGGGATCCACCTGATCGGCGACAACTACGCCACCCACAAGACCCCTGCGATCAAGAAGTGGCTGTTGGCCCGCCCCCGGTTCCGTCTGCACTTCACGCCGACCGGCTCGTCCTGGCTGAACCTCGTCGAGCGTTGGTTCGCCGAACCGACCAACAAGCAGATACGGCGAGGCGTCCACCGGTCCGTCCAGGCCCTGGAGAAGGACATCCGTAACTGGATCGCCGCCTGGAACACCGACCCCAAGCCCTACGTCTGGACGAAGACCGCGGACGAAATCCTCGAACGCCTCGCCTCATATCCGAACAGAATTCCAGACTCGGAAGACTAGCGGAGCGGGCCCGCTCCTAGGGCCCGGTCCGGGACCACGCTGCCCGTGGGGACCGCTCGGGCGCGGGCGGGCGTGCCGGTCCAGCAGGTACCGCGGCGCGACAGCAGGCGGCGCAGCCACAGTTCCAGGGCGACCAGGTCGGCGAGGCCGTCCAGGGGCAGGGGCTCACCGTCGGCGGCCTCGCGCAGCGCCTTGCGGACCACGCGGGCCTCGACCAGGCCCGTCTGCGCGAGCAGCGGCGTATCGAAGAGGGCGATCAAGTTGTCCGCCGCCACCCGCAGGCCGGTGCGGGCGGCCGCCGCCGAGGACGCGTGGGAGGTCGCCCCCCAGCCGGGCGGCAGGTCGGCGACGCCGGCGCCCTCCAGGACCGTACGCAGGATCGTCGCGCGGGCCCCGGGCTGGACGCGCAGGGTCTCGGGAAGCGCGCGGCAGGCGCGGACCACCTGGTTGTCGAGGAACGGGGCGTGCAGGCGCTGGAAGCGGATTTCCGCGGCCTGTTCGAGGATGCGCAGGTCGGCCGCGTGGCGGGCGAGGGCCGCGCGGGCCCTGAATTCGCCGGGCCGTTGGCCGGGGCCCGGCCCCGGGCGGGTCGTTCCGAGTTGGAGACGAACCGATACTTCTCGGAGGGCCTCGCCGGTGAGCCAGCGCGCGGCCGGGCCCGGTCTCGCCCAGGTGAGTGCGGCGAGGGACGCTCCGACGGCGCCGCCCGGCTCGTCGAAGCTGCGCTGCAGGAGCCGGTCCGCGAGGTTGTCCAGGCCCGCCTTGTAGGACGTACGGGCCAGTTTGCGGGCCGCGCCGTACACGCGCGCGGGCACCGTGAACGAACCGTCCGCCTTCGTGAGGGCCGCGACCGGGCGCACCATGTGGCGGCGACGGCGGTCCATCAGGAGGTCGGTCAGGCGAGCGGGGTGCGCGTCGAGGACCTGGCGTGCTCCGTAGCCGGTGAAGTGGTCGGCGCTTCCGGAGGTGAGGCGCACGCGGTGCCGGGCCGCCGAGACGAGGGTGGCGCTCGGCTCGTCGGTGAGGGGGCCTTCCAGGTCGGCGTAGGGCAGGGCCTCTTCGCCGGCGGCCACCACTACGTGGTGCAGGCGCGGGTTCGCCGCGATCGCTCCCGCCCGTTCGAGCTCCGCTTCGTGGGTGGTCGTGGCGGTGGAGATGTCGTTGAAGGTCACCGCGAGGAGGCGCTCGCCGGCCCCCGTGCCGTGGCCCAGGACCGTTCCGGGCAGGCCGGGCAGGCCCGCCGCGAGGAGGGCGAGGGTGCCGGAGGCGGGGCCGCCCGAGAGGTCCGCGCCGATGCCGGGCACGGGCATGCCGCGGGCGGCACGCCGCTCGGCGGGGCCCATGCCGGGCACGGGGCCGGGGTCCAGGTCGGTGCCGGGCATGTGCCGGGGCGCGGCGAGCCGGGTGCGTACGGCGTCCACGAGCGCGTCCCGCACGCCGTCCACGGCGCCTACGGGGTCGACGGGGCCCGCGCCCACAGCGAGGGACGACACGGCCTCGTATCCGGCGATCTCGCGGGCGCCGGTCCGCAGGATCAGCGCGTGGCCGGGCGGGATGCGGCGGACGCCCTGGTACGGCGTCGAGTCGTGCAGCGCCTCCGGGACGTCGGGGGTGGCGAGCAGCGCGGCGAGATGGCCCACGTCGAGGCCGGCCTCGATGAGGTCCGCGAGGGGCAGGGCCGCGGTGGCGTAGGCCGTACCGCCCGCCCAGGGGGTGTAGAAGACGGGCCGGGCGCCGGCCAGGTCGCCGGTCACCATGAGGCGGCGGCCCACCTGGACGACGGCCGTGTAGCTGCCCGGCCAGTTGGTGAGGTGGCGCAGGGCGCCGCCGCGTGCGGCGAAGAGGCCGACGCGCAGTTGTTCGTCGGAGGCGCCGCACACGCCGAGGACCGCGATCCGCGTCCGCTCGTCGACCTTGACGATGCGCACTTCGTCGGGGCGCCAGTCGCCGACCGCCCAGAGCGGATCGGGGTCACCCCAAAGGAGGTGGGAGCCGACCGGATGTACCGTTTCGCCGTCCGCTCCCATGGCGCCCGCGGACTCGAGGGAAACAGGTCCGGCGGCGGTACTGCTCCATCCCACCAACCACCGCATCGCCGCCTCCACGACCTGTGGACAACCAAGGGTTCCCCATGCTGCCACGAAGGAGGCGCCGAAGAGGGGCCAAGTGGGGAGCGGAACTCGTCGCACGCTCCCCTTAATGCGCCCCTTTCGAGCCGTAGTTGAACCGTGGCACCACCACGGCGAGGTAGGACGACAGGGGCTGGATTCGGCCAAATCGGCTTCTGTTGGCCGGAGCTGCACACCCCGCTTCGGCCACAGCGCGCAACGCACAGTCCGGGAGGCGCAGTTCGCCTCCCGGACCGGTCCGCCGCCCGCGGGGATGTAGGCGGCGGTGTCCCCCAGCCCACTGGATCCAGTACAGCGGGCCGACCCACGCAGGTTCCATGCAAGCGCCGCCCCCCTGCCCGAGTAAGAGCGCACGCACGGGCGCACGGCACCACACCAGGAGCACACGGTCACAGGGCGTGGCCTGCGCCGTACTTCCAGGCGGACAACAATCTCGCCATCCGGAACTACGCCACTTAACGCTTGGGATTCGGCGAACTACGCTGGGTGTACGAATGCCGCGCGGTTATGCCAGGCCGACATGGTCTGCGAAGTGCCGGCGCGGCAGCCGTCTGTGTCGAGGGGTGGCGCATGTCCAGGGAGCTACGCGGACCGAACGAGAAGCTCGGCGCCGTCCTCGCCCTCGCGGGAATCAGTAACGCGGGGCTGGCGCGTCGTGTCAACGACCTGGGCGCGCAGCGCGGGTTGACGCTTCGCTACGACAAGACATCGGTGGCGCGATGGGTGTCCAAGGGCATGGTGCCGCAGGGCGCCGCCCCGCACCTCATCGCGGCCGCCATCGGGCAGAAGCTCGGCAGGCCCGTGCCGTTGCACGAGATCGGGCTGGCCGACGCCGATCCCGCGCCTGAGGTGGGCCTCGCCTTCCCGCGCGACGTCCGTGCGGCGGTGAAGTCCGCGACGGAGCTGTACCGGCTCGACCTCGCCGGGCGCCGGGCGGGCAGTGGCGGTATCTGGCAGTCCCTGGCCGGATCTTTCGCGGTGAGCGCGTACGCGACGCCCGCCTCGCGGTGGCTGATAACCCCGGCCGATTCCTCGGTCGCGCGGGAGGCGCACACCACCGAGGAGGGCTCTCCCCAGAAGGTCGGCCACAGCGACGTACTGAAACTGCGGGAGGCCGCGGAGGACGCGAGGCGCTGGGACTCCAAGTACGGGGGCGGCGACTGGCGTTCGTCGATGGTGCCCGAGTGCCTGCGGGTCGAGGCGGCGCCCCTGCTGCTCGGCTCGTACTCGGACGATGTGGGCCGCTCCCTGTTCGGCGCTTCGGCCGAACTGACGCGTCTCGCCGGGTGGATGGCGTTCGACACGGGGCAGCAGGAGGCGGCGCAGCGGTACTACATCCAGGCGCTGCGGTTGGCGCGGGCCGCCGCGGACGTGCCGCTGGGCGGTTACGTACTCGCCTCCATGTCGCTGCAGGCCACCTACCGCGGATTCGGGGACGAAGGCGTCGACCTCGCGCAGGCCGCCGTCGAGCGCAACCGGGGGCTGGCGACGGCGCGCACCATGAGCTTCTTCCGGCTCGTCGAGGCACGCGCACACGCGCGCGCCGGTGACGCACAGGCGGCGGGTGCCGCGCTGCGGGCCGCCGAGGGCTGGCTGGAGCGCTCCCGGGACGGCGACAGCGATCCCTCCTGGCTCGGCTTCTACTCCTACGACCGGTTCGCCGCGGACGCCGCCGAGTGCTACCGGGACCTGAAGGCGCCGCGGCAGGTGCGCAGGTTCACGGAGCAGGCGCTGTCGCGGCCCACCGAGGAGTTCCAGCGCTCGCACGGCTTACGGCTCGTGGTGTCGGCGGTGGCCGAACTGGAGTCGGGGAACCTGGACGCCGCGTGCGAGCAGGGAACCCGCGCACTGGAGGTCGCGGGACGGATCTCGTCCGCGCGGACCACGGAGTACGTGAAGGATCTGCTGCACCGCCTGGAGCCGTACGGCGACGAACCGCAGGTGGTCGAGTTGCGGGAGCGGGCCCGGCCGCTCCTGATGGCACCGGCCTGATCAGGCCGGCCGGACCAGGCCGTGCCCCTTGTCCCGCATGGATTGTCAGTGGCGTCGGGCAAGATGCAGGGCAGGAGGTGAGGTCCGGTGGGAACGGCTGCGTATGACGGGGACGTGCTGGTGATCGGCGGCGGGATCGTCGGGCTCGCCACCGCCTATGCCGTCTCGCGCGCCGCACCGGGCACGCGGGTCGTCGTCCTGGAGAAGGAGTCGGGCCCGGCCAGGCATCAGACGGGGCGCAACAGCGGGGTGATCCACAGCGGGATCTATTACCGCCCCGGTTCGCTCAAGGCGCGGTTCGCGGTGCGCGGAGCCGCCGAGATGGTCAAGTTCTGCGCGGAGTACGGGATCGCGCACGCGGTCACCGGAAAGCTGATCGTCGCCACCGAGCGGGACGAGCTGCCGCGCCTGCACGCCCTCGTCCAGCGCGGCAGGGAGAACGGGATCGCGGTGCGCGAGCTCGGTCCCACGCAGATCCAGGAGTACGAGCCCGAGGTGCGGGGCCTGGCCGCCATCCACGTCGCGAGCACCGGCATCGCCGACTACCGCGCGGTCGCCGAGCACCTCGCCGAGACGTCCGGCGCCGACATCCGGTACGGGGCGGACGTCGTACAGATCGACCGGCGGCCCGACCGGGGCGTCGCCGTGCGGACCGCCGCCGGCTCCGTCGTCCGCGCCAGGGTCCTGGTCAACTGCGCGGGGCTGCGCTGCGACCAGATCGCCCGGCTCGCCGGGGACGACCCGCGGATGCGCATCGTGCCGTTCCGCGGCGAGTACTTCGACCTGGCCAGGCCCGAGCTGGTGCGCGGGCTCGTGTACCCGGTGCCGGACCCGGCGTTCCCGTTCCTCGGGGTGCATCTGACGCGCGGCATCGAAGGCAGCGTCCACGTCGGACCGAACGCGGTACCCGCGCTGGCCAGGGAGGGGTACGGCTGGGGCGTCGTCCGCCCCCGGGAGCTGGCGGGGACGCTGGCCTGGCCCGGGTCGTGGCGCGTCGCGCGGCGCCACTGGCGGTACGGGGCGGGCGAGTTGCTGCGTTCCGCGTCGAAGCGCGCGTTCACCGACGCGGTGCGCCGGCTGGTGCCCGCGGTCTCGCCGGACGACCTGGTCGCGGCGCCCGCCGGGGTGCGGGCGCAGGCGGTGCTGCGGGACGGGACGCTGGTCGACGACTTCCTGATCCAGGAGGGCCCCCGCACGGTCCATGTGCTGAACGCGCCGTCGCCCGCCGCGACGGCCTCCCTGCCCATCGGCAGAGAGGTGGCCCGCCGGGCACTCGACGCGCTCGGTCCGGCCTGACGCCTCGGCCTCCGGAGCGGCCGCGCGCTCCGGACCCGTAAAATCACCCCACTGTGTCTGAGTCCGAATCGCCCAAGCCCCCCGCCCCGCCCGTGCGCCCGAACGAGCCGCGCTTTCCCGACGGCCCCCGGCCCGACCCGGCCGGATCGCACTTCGAGCGGCGCATCCGCAGCTTCCAGCCGCGCCGCAGCCGGGTCACCACCTCGCAGGCCGACGCACTGCGGCGGCTGTGGCCCCAGTGGGGCCTGGACATCGACGGGCAGCGTGTTCTCGATCTCGCCGAGCTCTTCCCCGGCCTGGACCGGGTCGTCCTGGAGATCGGCTTCGGCATGGGCGAGGCCACGGCGCAGATGGCGGCGGAGGACCCGTCGACCGGCATCCTCGCGGTCGACGTCCACACCCCGGGCCAGGGCAATCTGCTGGCCCTCGCCGAGCGCGGCGGCATGACGAATGTACGGGTGGCCAACGGCGACGCGATCATCCTGCTGCGCGCGATGCTCCCCGACGACAGCCTCGACGGGCTGCGCGTCTACTTCCCCGACCCGTGGCCGAAGGCGCGGCACCACAAGCGCCGCCTGATCCAGCCGGAGTTCCTGGACCAGGTGGCCGGGCCGCTCAGACCCGGAGCCCTGGTGCACTGCGCGACGGACTGGGAGGAGTACGCGGAGCAGATGCTCGAGGTGCTCACCGCCCATCCCGACTACGAGAACACGCGGCCCGACGGCGGTTACGCGCCGCGCCCCGCGTTCCGCCCGCTGACCCGCTTCGAGGGCCAGGGCCTGGACAAGGGGCACGTGGTGCACGACCTGCTGTTCCGGCGCCGGTAGCCGGGAAGGTCCCGGGCCCCGTCGCGGCGCGCCGCATCCCTCGTTAGGGTCAACGAGTGGCTTCGTATCCCGGCTGCCCGCCCCACCAGGACCACGCCCCCGGCACCCGGCCGGCCGGCGCGGTCCCGCACCCGCGCTGGTGGGAGCGGAAGGGTGTCCGGGCCACGGGCCTGGCCACGCTGCTCGCGCTGTCCGGCGCGGTCATCCTGGCGCTGGTGCGGGAGCAGACCGGCACGGAGGGTTTCCTGGTCGGGCTCGGCCTGGCCGTGCTGCCCGTGCCGCTGCTGATATCCGCGTTCCGCTGGCTGGACCGGGTGCGGCCCGGACCCTGGCGGAACCTGGTCTTCTCCTTCGCCTGGGGTGCCTGCGCCGCGGCCCTGATAGCGATCGTCGCGAACAGTTTCGCGACCCGGTGGATCGAGACCGCCACCGCCGACCCGACCGGCGCCGACACCCTCGGCGCCACCGTCATAGCGCCTGTCGTGGAGGAGTCGGCGAAGGCCGCGGCCGTGCTGCTCGTCTTCCTGTTCCGCAGACGGGACTTCACCGGCCTCGTCGACGGCGTGGTGATAGCCGGGGTCACCGCGACCGGCTTCGCGTTCACCGAGAACATCCTGTATCTGGGCAACGCGTTCGGCACCGATCAGCTGACCGGCACGGGTCCCGGCCTGACCTCGGTGACGGCGGCGACGTTCTTCGTGCGCATCGTGATGTCGCCGTTCGCGCACCCGCTGTTCACGGTGCTCACCGGCATCGGTTTCGGGCTCGCCGCGATCATGACACCGGAGCGCGGCCGGGTCCGCCGGATGCTGCTGCCGCTCGCCGGGCTGCTCGCCGCGATGGGCATGCACGCCTTCTGGAACGGATCGTCGTCCTTCGGCGAGTACGGGTTCTTCGCGGTGTACGCGGCGTTCATGGTGCCGGTGTTCGGCCTCCTCACCTGGCTCGCGGTGTACGTGCGCCACCGCGAGCTGCGCACAGTGCGCGACGAGCTGTCCGCATACGTCGCCGCGGGCTGGCTCGCGCCGCCCGAGCCGTTCGCCCTGGGCTCGCTCAAGGCCCGCCGCCTGGCCCGGGAGTACGCCGCGTACTACGGCGGCAAGGAGGCGGAGGCGGCGGTCGCCGCGTACGAGGCGGACGCGACGGCGCTCGCGCTGCTCCGGCACCGCGGCCGCAAGGGCCGGGCCGGCGCCGATTTCGTCGTACGGGAGCGGGAGTTGCTCGACGCGCTGTGGGAGCGGCGCGGCTACGCGCGCTCCGCGCTCGCGTACGCCTCGCGGATCGCGGCCCCGGTGTGGCTGCCGCCGATGTACGCAGGGCCGGGGCCGATGCCCCAGGGCCCCGCGTACAACCCGTACCGCTCCTAGGGGCCTGTCTTCGAACTCCCCTCTGCCCGGCCACGCCCTCCGGGCGACGAGGGGAGTTCGAAGACAGGCCCCTAGGCGGAGGCGTCCGTGAGGCGGCCGAGCTCCGCGTCCGTCAGCTCCAGGTCGGCCACCGCGAGGAGCGCGGGCAGCTGCTCGACCGTGCGCGCGGACGCGATCGGCGCCGCCACGGTGGGCTGCGCGGCGAGCCAGGCCAGGGCGACCGTGGCGATCTCGGCGCCGCGGGCCTCCGCGATCGCGTCGAGGGCGGTCAGCACCTTCTGCCCGCGCTCGGTCTCCAGGTGCTTGGCCGCACCCCCGGCCCGCGCGCTGTCGACCGTGACGCCCGGCCGGTACTTCCCGGTCAGGAAGCCGGAGGCGAGCGCGTAGTACGGGACGGCGGCGAGCCCCGCGCGGGAGGCGATGTCCTGCCGGGCGCCCTCGTACGTGTCGCGGGAGACGAGGTTGTAGTGGGGCTGGATCGCGACGTACCGGGCGAGGCCCTCGCGGTCGGAGAAGTCGAGGGACTCCTGCAGGCGCTCGGGCGAGATGTTCGACGCGGCGATGGAACGCACCTTGCCCGCCTTCACCAGCTCGTCGAGCGCGCCGATGATCTCCTCGACGGGGATCGTCTCGTCGTCGAAGTGCGTGTAGTACAGGTCGATGCGGTCGGTGCCCAGGCGCTTGAGGGAGGCGTCGGCGGCGGCCTTGATGTTGGGGCCGCGCAGGCCCCGGAAGTCGGGGTGCCGGGCGACCTTGGTGGCGATGACGACGTCGTCACGGTTGCCGCGGGCCTTGAGCCACTTGCCGATGACGGTCTCCGACTCGCCGCCCTCGTTGCCCTCGATCCAGGCCGAGTACGAGTCTGCCGTGTCGATGAAGTTGCCGCCGCCGGCGGTGTAGGCGTCGAGCACCGCGAAGGAGGCGGCCTCGTCGGCGGTCCAGCCGAACACGTTCCCCCCGAGGGAGAGCGGGAAGACCTCCAGATCGGAGGAGCCGAGCTTGCGCAGAGAGGGAGAAGAAGTCATTCGTCGTTCAACGCCCCTACGGAACCCGCTATTCCATCGACGGTGTTCCGCAGGGACGGACCGGACTCAGGGCGTGAGGCCCTTGCCGCGCAGCCACGCCGCCGGGTCGATGCCGGTGGCGTCCCCGCCGGGGTGGACCTCCAGGTGCAGGTGGGGTCCGGTGACGTTGCCGGTGGCGCCCACGCGCCCGATGACGTCGCCGGTGGAGACCTTCTGCCCGGCGCTGACGTTGACCGAGGACTGGTGGCAGAACCACAGCTCGGTGCCGTCGTCGAGGGTGATGATCGTGCGGTAGCCGTACGCGCCCGCCCAGCCGGCCTCGGTGACGGTGCCGCTGTGGACGGCGTAGATCGGCGTACCGGTGGAGGCCGCGAAGTCCAGGCCCGTGTGGTAGCCGGAGGACCACATGGCTCCGGGCTGCCCGAAGGTGCCGGTGATCGTGTACGAGGCGACGGGGAGCTTGAAGCTCTTGGCCAGCTTGGCGAGCCGCTCGGCCTCGGCCTTCTTCTTGGCCTCCGCCTCCGCCTTCTTCTTGTCGGCAGCGGCCTTGGCCTCGGCCTTCTCCTGCTTTGCCGATGCCTCCTCGGCTGCCTGCTTGGCGGCGGCCTCCTCGGCGGCGGCCTGCGCCGTGGCGTCGGCGGCGTCCTGCTGGGTCTCGGCCTGCTGCATGATGCGGGCCCGCAGCGTCTCGCCCGCGTCCGACTGCCCGTTGCTCATCGTGGTGAGCGGGCTGGCCGAGGACGCTCCGGACGAGGAGTCGGAACCGCCGGATATGAGCGCGCCCACGCCGGGCAGCGACTTGGCCTCGGGCAGCGAGTCCTTGACGGCGGAGAGGTCGGGCATGGAGATGTGGACCGCGGGCTTGCCGCCCTGCGCGCTGGCGATGCCGCCCGCGCCGACGGCGGCGATCACGCCGACGCCGAGGACCGTGGAGCTGCGCGCGAGCCCACCGCGCTGCCGGGCTACGCGGTGTTTGCCGCGGACGGGACGGACGGACTCCTCGGTGGGATTCCACTCCTCCCAGCTCTCCTGCTCGACACCGAACCCGCCATCGGCGGGCTCGGCGGAGAATGCGGAGAACTCGGGGGCAGGACGGTTCGACGCCACGGGGGCGCTCTCCTTTCCTTCCTTCTCGCCTACCGGGTTAGCTGACGGGTTCGGAGCAGGAAGGTCTCCTACGAGCACGGCCCGACGCCCGAAAAACGTCGGAACGATGCCTGATTCACCCCAAGTTGGTGGTTCCCCGGCTCCCTTGCGGGATTAAGCGTGTGCGCACGGAGCCGTCGCTTGTGACGGCTGGGACGACCGCGCTGCGTTATCGAACGTTAATAGACAGCAGACAGTAATTCCAAGCCGTTCCCATTGATCGTTCACGTTCACGGCCGGGACTTAACGGGGCACCAGTGGGCGGAATCGGGCGAGTTGACCGTCGGTTTTGACGCACGCCAAACCCGCCCGTTTCTGACGTAGTGTCAATTGTTATGCGCAGCGGTGTCGTCCGGTCACCGCTCGTGACATTGATCAAGGACGCCGTACGGCGAGCAGCGCCATGTCGTCGGAGGCGCCGCCCCCGGTGTGCAGGCGCACCTCTTCGGCCAGGGTCGCGAGGAGCTCCCCCGGCCCCGGGAAGAGGCGCCCGGCGAGCCGGGTCGCGGGGTCGTAGAAGACGCCCTTCGCGTTGCGCGCCTCGGAGAGCCCGTCGGTGTAGAGCAGCAGCGTCGCCGCGGGCGGGAACCTGGCCTCGGTGGCCCGGTCCGGCCAGGAACCGAGCTCGCCCAGGCCGAGCGGCAGCGCCGCCTCGGCCGGCTCGACCACCTGGACCGTGCCGTCCTCGAGCAGCACGATCGGCTCGGGATGGCCGCGGTTGAGGATGCGCAGGAGGTCGCCGCCGTGCGGGATCTCGGCGAGCACCGCGGTGGTGAAGCCCTCGAAGTCGTCGATGCCGCGGCGCCGCCCGCCCTCCCGGGCCAGCGCCCGCTCCAGGCGCTGGGCGACCGCCTCCAGGCTGCCCTCCTGCTCGGCGGCCTCCCGGAACGCGCCGATGACGACGGCCACGGCGGCGACCGCGCCCATGCCCTTGCCGCGCACATCCCCGACGACGAGCCGCACGCCGTGCGGAGTGTCCTGCACCGCGTACAGGTCACCGCCGATGAACGCGTCGGCCTGCGCCGCCTCGTACCGGGCCGCGATGGCCAGGCCGCCGATCCGCCCGGCAGGCTCCGGCAACACCGCGAGCTGGGCCGCCTCCGCGATCTGCCGCGCGGAGGCGAGCTGCTCGTCGCCGCGGCGCACGATCCGGTTGATGAAGCAGGCCAGGACGCACACCGTGGCCACGGTGGCCATCTCGGTGTAGACGTCGGAGTGGAACGAGTACCGGAGGTGTACGGCGACGATGGCGCCGATCGACACGACCCCGGCCATGATCGTGCTGCCCAGCGAGAAGAACGGGGCGACGACCAGGGGCGCGGCGCTGAACAGCGGGGAGCCGGCGAATCCGGACGGGGTGAAATATTCGTAGACCGCACCGCCCGTGATCATCAACAGGGGCAGCACGCGGAGAAAGGCACGCGTGGCGACGGAATCAGCCCCGAGCCCGTGCCGCCCTCCTCGCTGCCCCACCACTAGTCTCCCGCCACGTCCGCGGCCGATATACGGCGTCTCACCAAGGGTTCCCGCAAGGGGGGCCAGGGGCGAGCATTACTGCTCCGTCCGGGTGAAACCCGTAAAGGCCCGCAAACAGAACGAGGCCGGAATCTCGAAAGATTCCGGCCTCGGACTTCAGTAGCGGGGACAGGATTTGAACCTGCGACCTCTGGGTTATGAGCCCAGCGAGCTACCGAGCTGCTCCACCCCGCGTCGATGAATGCAACTCTACGCCATCAGGGACGACGAAAGCCAATCGCCTCCGTGACCGCGCCCGTGCCCTCCGCCGCTCCGCCTCCGAGCGGTCTGTCGCACGCCCTGTCGCACGGCCGCCCGGCATTTAGACCTGTCGAGTGGGGGGCTTCCTCGTCCCGTGTCCGCCGTGTCTTGCACGCAGTTATGAAGACATGACCTCAACTCGACGAGCCATCACCGCTGTCCTGATCGCAGTCGGCGCCACCGCGATCGCCGCACCGGCCGCGGGCGCCGCCACGCTGCCCCATTCGTCCGGCAACGCCATCTCCCCCACCGCGACCCTCGACGCGGTCTCCACCATGGCCGTCCCGGCCTCGCACCGCGACGAGGTGCCCCGTACGGCCGAGCAGCTCCAAGGCCTCAACCAGCTGAACAAGCTGAGCGAGCTGCACCAGGTGACGGATCTGGTGGCGCCGGTCACCAACCTGCTCGGCAGCTAGTCAGAGCACCCGGACACGTCTGAGGGGCAGCTGCGCTCGGCAGCTGCCCCTCAGGTATTTCAGTGGTTCTGCGTACCGTTGGCCGAGAGGACCGGGATGTCGCTCAGAAGGTGCGACAGCGGCTCGTCCTCCTTGGCCTGCGTCGAGTTCTCCGCGCACTGCTGGTTCTGCGGGGCCGACAGGACCGGGATGTCCTGAACGGCGACGTTCACGAGGCCGACCAGCGAGCCGACGTTGGCCTTGACCGGCAGACCGACACAGGGCTTGTTGAGCGCGCCCTGCACCAGGGTGAGCTGCGGGCTCTGGTCCCCCTTGACGGAGGAGTTGCCGAACGCCTGCTGGGCGCCGTTGCCACTGGCCGACGTGGTGCTCCCGTCGTCACCGATGGCCAGAGCCTGAGGAGCAGCCACCGCCGACAGGCCGGCCACGGAAGCGGCAATCGTTGCGGTTGCCCACAGCTTCTTCATGCGAATTCCCTTCATGAGCGAACTCCGTTGGCGGAGCTACGCATAGACAACTGGCCAGGATTGCGACAGTTGCGGACCCTGACCCATTCGGCCTAATACCTGCGAACTACGCGTGCACTCGTAAAACAAAGTTGGGCCGCCGATACCGGCGGCCCAACACGTACGGCATGCGGATCAGTGGTTACCGGTTCCGTTGCCGGAAAGGACCGGGATGTTGTCCAGGATGTGCGACAGCGGCTCGTCGCCCTTGGCCTGCGTCGAGTTCTCGACACACTGCTGGTTCTGCGGGGCCGACAGGATCGGGATGTCCTGAACGGCGACGTTCACGAGGCCGACCAGCGAGCCGATGTTGGCCTTGGCGGGCAGACCGATGCAGGGCTTGTTCAGCGAGCCCTGGATCAGCGCCATCTGCGGGCTCATGTTGCCGTGCGTGGACGAGTTGCCGTACGCCTGCGACGCGCCGTTGCCGCTGAACGAGGTCGTCCCGCCGTCATCGCCCGCCGCCAGGGCCTGCGGAGCCACCGCGGCAGAGATGCCGACGAGTGACGCGGTGACAGCGGCAGCCGCCACAGCCTTCTTCATCATGAGAGATTCCCCTTCGTTGTTTCCGAGAGCATTAGTAACAACTACGCAAGGGGCAGTTTGGTTGCACAGATTCACTCGGATGGGGATCGACACTCCGTGAGGATTATCCGACTCTCGGCGTTACGGGTGAACATGAGGAACCATCCCGACCTCGGGGAGTTATTCCTTTCGCAGTAACCGGTGCCTGTCAGAAAAGGAACAGAAAAAATGCTCAAGAAGGCAATGGCTGCAGCTGCAGTCGCCGTGTCCGTCGTCGGTGTCTCCGCTGCGGCCGCGCCGCAGGCGCTGGCGCTCGGTGACGACAGCGGCACCACGTCCGCCAGCGGCAACGGCGCGTCGCAGGCTTTCGGTAACTCCTCGACCGACGGCGACATGAGCCCGCAGCTCAGCCTGGTCCAGGGTTCGCTGAACAAGCCCTGCATCGGTCTGCCGGTCAAGGCCAACGTCGGCTCGCTGGTCGGCCTCGTGAACGTCGCCGTTCAGGACATCCCGATCCTGTCGGCCCCGCAGAACCAGCAGTGTGTCGAGAACTCGACGCAGGCCAAGGGCGACGAGCCGCTGTCGCACATCCTGGATGACATCCCGGTCCTCTCCGCCAACGGTACGCAGAACGGCTGATCGGCCACCGCGCACCCGGCCCGGGCCGTCCGCATCCTTCAACTGCGGGCGGTTCGGGCCTTTTTATCGCGGGGAGTCCGGGCGGTACAGGTGACTGCCTGGCCGCTCGGACGCCTTGAAAACTTCCTCGGAAACAGGAGAAACAACATGTCTGTCAAGAAGAGCGCCACCATCGTGGCCGGTGCGGTCATGGCCCTCGGCATGGCGGCCCCGGCGTTCGCCGACTCCGGCGCGCAGGGTGCGGCCGTGGGCTCCCCGGGTGTCCTGTCGGGCAACCTGCTGCAGGTCCCCGTCCACATCCCGGTCAACCTCTGCGGCAACACCGTGGACGTCATCGGTCTGCTGAACCCCGCCTTCGGCAACACCTGCGCCAACGACTGACGCGGGAACCGCAGTTAGTCCCCCGGCCGACCCTGGATGCCTCCGAGCTCCAGGGTCGGCTTCGAATTTGGAGCAGGAAGGGAAACACATTGAAGCAGGCACTGAGAATCGGGGTTGTGGCGGCCGCGGCGGCGACAGGCATTCTGTCCATGCCCGGCGGCAGCGCGATCGCCGGGACGGGCGGCGCGGCACAGTCCGGCGGTTCTCCCGGCGTACTGTCGGGCAACTCGGTCGCGGCTCCTGTGGCGGTACCGGTCAATCTCTGCGGCAACTCCGTCGACGCGGTGGGCGTGGGGAATCCCGCCATGGGCAACACGTGCAAGAACGAGGGGCACGCCCACGCCGTCGCTTCCTCGGTCAGCCGCCCGCGGACGGGCGGATACGGGGACGACAGCGCGCCCGAGCGCGGTCCCGCCGAGGCACCCGCGCCCCACGCCGACTCGGCCACCGCCACCGGGAGTTCGACGCACTCCAGTGGCGTCCTGGCGGGCAACTCCGTGCAGGCCCCGGTGAACGTCGGCCTGAATCTGTGCGGCGACACCGTCGATGTGGTGGGTGTGCTCAACCCCGCCATGGGCAACGCGTGCGCGAACGGCGGGGACACGCCGGCCACACCGGGCCCCGGCGAGGACGAGGTGCCCCCGGCGCCGCCCGAGGGGCCGTCCGAGCCGCCCACCGACCGGGCCGTCCCCGGCGGGCACCACGCCGTGGAGGTCGACGCGGTCAGTCGCCGGCACGTGCCCTCGGTGGATGCGCCGGCCGTTCTCCGGGCGCCGGTGGCGCGGGAGCAGCTCGCCGAGACGGGAGTCGACCAGAACGTCCTGGCGGCAGCGGCGGCCGGCGCCGGCCTCATGCTCGGCGGCGGAATCCTGTACCGCAGGGCCCGCTCCGCACGGCGCTGAGTGTCGGGCCGGGAAGAGCTACGCCAACACTCTTCCCGGCCCCCAGAGGACGCCGCGGATACAGGCTGCCCTCCATCGGCGTGAAGCCGACGGCTGGACGGAAGGCAGCGCGGCCGTTCTCATGGCAGGCGACAGTGCACCACCGACCCGCGGGCCCCGGAGTACCGGTTCACCCGTTTGCCCGCGCTGTCACCCCATCGAGCCCCGTAGCCGCCGCCTCAGCTCTCGGAGGCGACCGTCACCGGGTCCTGGGCATGCCTCCTGCCCGGCGGAACCGCCGAACTCCCGCGCCAGGGCTGCCGCTTCAGGTACCGCTCGACCCCGTCGACCAGGGTGGGCGCCGTGTAGGTCGCTCCGTGGACGAAGCGCATCGCCGGCCCGTAGTCGGGCGTCGTCACCAGGCCCGCGAGGAAAAGACCCGGGCAGGCGGCGGCGAAGCCCCGCGCCACCCGCGGTGTCTCCTCGGGCCGGGCCAGCTTCTGTCGCACGCCGGGTGCGAGCAGCGTCATCCGCGCGCAGGTCGCCTGGAACCCCGTGGCCGCGATGACGTGATCGGTCTCGAAGTCCTCCATGCCCTGCGGGGAACCCACTGCGCGCAGGTGGATCCGGCCCGCCGCCGGCTTCGCGTCCACGAGGGTGCGCCCCATCCGGATGTCGATGGCGCCGGCGTCCACCCGGTCCCTGACCCACCAGGCACCCGCGGGTCCGAGCGCTGTCGTGGCGATGGCGGCCCGGGTGCGTTCCGGCAGCCTTCTGAACGCGCCCGGCCTCTCGGAGTAGAACCAGTTGCGCCAGCCGCTGCCGAGCCCGCTGTGCGGAGCACGCAGGCTCTTGTGCAGGGGGCGCTCCCACGGTGGCGGGACCGTGTTCCAGGCCAGTTCGGCGGCGCGCGCGACGATCCGCACCCGGGTCTGCTGTTCGGCGAGGAGCGCCGCGATCTCCAGCGCCGCCTGCCCGGCTCCGACGACCGTGACGTCCGAGCCCCTGAACCGGCCGAGATCGTTGTGCTGGCTGCTGTGCGACACCTGCTCGCCCGTCAGGTCCCGCAGGGCTTCCGGGATGTGCATGTACGGCAGCAGGCCGTTGGCCAGGGCCACGGCCCTGCTGCGCAGGGTCTGCCCGTCCTCGGTCCGCACGACGAATCCGTCGGGCGCCGTGTCGATGTGCTCGATCAGCCGCTCGTCCAGCTGCGACACCGCTTGCCGCGCGAACCACAGGCCGTAGGACGCGAAGGTCTCCACAGGGATGGGCAGGCCGTGCCGGGCGACGAGGCCTTCGCCCGCGCAGTACTGGTCGAGGCGGTACCGGGCCCCCGGCGCGGAGAGGTTGGAGGCCCACGGCTCCGACTTGAGGAACATGCCCCGGGGCATGTGGTGGCGCCACGAATCCATCGGGCGTCCGAACACCCGGGTGTCGAGGCCGCGCGCTTGGGCGTGGGCGGCAATGGACAGGCCATAGGGGCCGGCGCCCACAACCAACAGGTCGTGCATCAGCAGCTCGCCTTTCGTTCAGCCGTCGCGGTCCGGACGGCGGCAGCGGGTTCGGTCGGGCCGCTCGGACCCTCGTCGGGTGTCCCCGGAGCGGCGGCCGGCGCCGGGCGCGGGCGGCGCAGCAGCCGGCGGGCCGCGTGCTGGGACCATTCGGCCGCCATGGCCCGCGCGGGCGCGGCGTCGTCGGTGGCGTGCCAGGCGAACTCCCCGGTCACGGCGGAGCGTCGGGCGGGCAGCGTCGATGTCATCAGGGCCCGCAGCGCGGACAGCGGCGCGTAGTTCTCCACGATGAAGGTGCGCCCGGGCAGGGCACGCCCGTCGGGCAGTGGTTGATGGGTCAGGTCGAGGTACTGGGCCCGTACGACGTCCAGCCCGTTGCCGTCCGCGAACACCCTGAACTGGGCGCCGGGGCGGGGGTTGAAGTCCAGCAGGCAGTACTTGCCCGTCTCGGCGTCCACCCTGAAGTCGATGTCGAAGATGCCCCGGTACTCCAGTGCCTCGACGAGGTGCTCGACGGTGACCTGCAGTTCGGGGACGGGGGCCCAGCGGCCGACCGCGGTCAGCCCAGCGCGGCGCGGCCAGGCGTGCTCCTTGGTGCCGGCTCCCCCGCCGTGCAGCTTCCCGTGCCGGTCGACGTACCCGTGGAAGAACCAGTCGCTGCCCCGTCCCGCGGCCAGGTACCTCTGCAGCAGCAGTTCGCTGCCGGTGCCCTGGCCCCTCAGGTAGAGGCTCCTCGCCTCCTCCGGGGTTCTGACCAGGCTCGTACTGCGCAGGCCCGAACCCGGGGGAAGGAGCCACGGGTGGCTCCACTTCGCCACGACGGGCAGGCCGAGTTCCTCGGCTCCGCTGTACGCCTCGTACTCGTCCCGCGGCAGCAGCGTGGCCGGGTGCTCGATGCCGACGGCGCGGCAGAGCTCGGGCAGCCGTGCCTTGTCCGCGACGTACTCGGCGAGGTGTTCGGGCTGTTCCGGCAGGAGGAACATCTCGGTCAGCGTCTCGCGCAGCTGGCTCACCGCGATGGCCCCCGCGTCATCCATCGGGATCAGCACCGCGGGCCGGGCGATCCGTGCCGCCGTTCGCCGCAGGATCCTGACGACCTCGTTCAGCGACGCGCCCGGGCGTGGCGCGGGGTGCATCTGTGTGACGTAACGCGAGCGGGCCACCGGGCTGCCGGCCGCCACGGCCGCCACATGGACCTCCACACCGCAGCGTCCCAGGGATCGCGCCGCCCCCAGCGTGCCGTGGTGGAAGGGGTTGGGGTCGATCCGCAGCAGCACGACCGGCACACAGGGGTCGAGCATGTGTCGATTCCTTTCCAGGAACTAACCCGTGAGGGTGAGGGAGGGCGGCCATCGGCCGTTCCACGATTGGCGCCATACGCATTCATATGACTGAGTGTCAGAAATGGAGCGAGCGCGGGACGAAGGAGCAGACATGGTCACAAAACGCCGTTGGACGACGCGCAGACGCCTGCCGCTGATCGCGGCGGGAGTCCTGATCTCCGCGATGGTCGCGTCGGGATCCGTGACCATCGAGCGGGCGGACGCGAGCCCGCGCGGTGAACCGGTCCCTTCGCAGTCACCGTCGGCCACGACGGTCCCGAGCCCGGCACCGGCCGCACCGTCGGCCGCGACGGTCCCGGGTCCGGCACCGGCCGCGGGAGCGGACAAGTTCCCGGCCTTCGGGGCCTACCTGGATTACGGGCCGCCCGGTGTGACGCGGATGACGAAGCTGTCGCAGTGGCTCGGCGGCGCCGACCTGCGCGTGGGGCACACCTATCTTCCCGGTGACCGGTGGAGCAACATCGAGGGCTCCCCGACGTTCCTCGACAGTTGGGCCAAGTGGCGTCGTGAACGCGATGACCGGCTCTTCGTACTGAATGTGCCGATGCTGGAGCGCAACGAGGCGCGCGTGCCGGACGCGCAGGTGCGCACGCTGCTCGGGCAGGGCGCGGCAGGCGACTTCGACCAGCACTTCCGCACCCTGGCCGAGCGCCTGGTCGCTCTGCGCGTACCGGACACCGTCCTCGTGCTCGGCTGGGAGATGAACGGCACCACCTACACGCACCGCTGCGGACCCGACCCCGTGGCCTGGAAGAAGTACTGGAACCGGATCGTCACGGTGATGCGGTCCGTGCCGGGGCAGAAGTTCCGGTTCGACTTCACGCCCAGCCGGGGCCGGGACGCCGTGCCCTGGACCGACTGCTACCCCGGCGACAGCGTGGTGGACATCGTCGGCACGGACTCCTACGACCAGCCGGCGGGCAGATCCTTCGACGAGCAGGTGTCCGAGCCGTACGGGCTGCAGGCGCAGGTCGACTTCGCGAAGCAGCACGGCAAGCCGATCTCCTACCCGGAGTGGGGGCTCTTCCGCAACGGCGACAACGCCGATTACATGCGGCGCATGCTCGCCTGGATGGACGAGCACAAGCCGCTCTACAACACGCTCACGGACTACTGCCCGCACGGCGTGTGGCAGTGCGCCGACAACCCGAAGGCCTCGCAGGTCTACCGGACGGCGCTGACCGGCCGCGACAAGCCGGCCACCACGCCCACGAAGCCGACCGCACCGACGCCCCCGGCCAACCCGCAGTGTTCGCCGGTCAACCTGGGCGACTGGGTCGAGCACTGGCTCGGCGGCAAGCTGTGCCTGCGGTTCGACTGGTGGAAGGGGAACTCCTGACCCGGCACGACCGTGGGACGCGGTGGCGGCGCGGCTTCTATGCCGGGTCGCCACCGCGCTCCTTCCAGGCACGTCGGGCGCGCTTGGCCCAGGACCGGGCGCGGACGTCGGCGAGGAGCGCGGCCAGCAGCGGGGCGGAACCGCGGCGGGCCAGCAGGAAGCGCTGGTTGACCCGTTGCTCGGGCCGCCAGTGCAGCTTGTAGGGCTCGGTGCCCCGCAGCAGGCTCAGCACGCCGTCGCGGGAGCCGGACTGCAGGTGCTGGGCGCACGAGCGCAGCAGCATGGTGGCCACGTCGACCTTGCGCTCCCTCAGTTGCGGGTGCGCGCCATAGAGGTAGCCGCCGGCCAGCCGGGGCGACAGGAAGGTCAGATCGGCGGCGACGACCGAGCCGTCCAGGGTGAACTCCGTGACGACGGCATCGCCGGTCTGCGCCATCAGGGTGACCGAGCGGGTCAGATGCTCGGCGAACCGCGGCCTGACGTGCTCGGTGGTCACCTTCCTTTCCTGCCACTGCAGTTGGTGCAGTTCCAGGAGGCGCCGTACCGACGGGCCCACCTCGGCGGTGGGGACGACGCGGCGCTCGATCCCCATCGCGTCCAGCTTGCGCAGTTTGGCGCGGGCCCGCTGCGCCCGCGGCCGGGGCAGCCGCTGCACCAGGTCCTCCATCGGCAGCGCGGGCAGCTCCAGGCACGGCGAGTCGTCGAGCCGGCGGCGCGGACCCGGCCAGCGGTCGTGGAGGGACTCCACCGTGCTGCCCGGCCGCACTTCACGGAAGTCGATCACCGCGATGCGGGCCAGTCGCCACAACCCGGCGCCGAGGGCATCGACGGCCCGCCCGGCCGAGCCCTCCGGCCCGTCCTCGACGAGGACGTCGCTGAAATCGGAGATGGCCGTGCCGAGCGGGGTCAGCGAGGGGAAGGGGCGCAGCCGCAGCATGAGGGGCGCCGCTGCCACGAGCCGGCCTTCATGGCGTACGAGTACGACGCGCAGCCGGCCGGGGCGGCCGTAGGAGAGCCACCACGAGTGGAGCCAGGCGTGGCTCTGGAACGGTGTCGCTGTCCCGCAGGAGCGGTGCAGGCGGTTCCACTCCTCGCGCAGCGCCCCGAACTCGGCCGCGTCGGTGCACACCGTGACGGCCGGGGCGGGCAGCGCGGGCGCGCCCGACGGCATCAGGCGCCGCCGCGCATCGCGGCCGCGGCGGCGGGGGCCGGCACGGTGGGTGTCGCGCGGCCGGGCTCGCGGCGCGGGCGGAGCAGCAGCGCCAGGCCGCCGAGCAGCCCGCCGGCGCAGGTGCCGACGAGTGTCGTCAGTCCGGCCGAGGGCGAGGACGGCTCGGTCGGCTGCACCGCCCGCGTGAACCGCAGGAGTTCGACGTGGGTGGAGTCCTTCGTGTGACTGGCGTTGGCCGTCAGCGCGCGGGCGACGGCGTTGGCCATCCCCATCGCCTCGGCGGGTTCGTCCGAGGACGCGGAGATCGCGACCATGGGCGCGTCCGGGGAGGTCTCGGCGCGGACGCTCGACCGGAGAGTCGCCACCGGGACGCCCGCCGCGACCTGCGCGTCGCTCAACACCGCGACCTGAGTGGCCACCCGGCTGTAGGCCTGCGCGAAGCCCGTCGCGGACATCGGGTCGGCGCCCTTCATCGGTACGGCGACCACGTAACTGGTCGCCGTGTACTGCGGTGTACTGGCCACGCCGTACACGCCGCCCGCCAGCGCTCCGAGTAGGATGCCCGCCGGCAGGGGCCACCAGCGCGGCGCTTTCCCGGCGCGGGTGCCGATGCGGCCGATACGGGCGGACAGGGGGCGGGAGGCGGCCCTCTCCTGGGTGGTTTCGTTCATCGCGTACTCACTCCTGGGGTCGAGGCGCCCAGGGCCGCCGCGTACACCTCTAGGTGCCGCGTGGCGCTCCGGGCGATGCTGTAGTGGAGGGCGGCCTCCGACGGCGTCCTGGCGTCGGCCGGTTCGGCACGGAGTCTTCGCACCTCAACGGCGAACGAGGCGGGCGTGCACGGGACACGGACGGCCCGGACGGCAGTGCCCGCGGGCAGATCGTCGACCGCCGGACAGGTGACGTAGAGGACCGGCAGCCCGCCGGCCAGCGCCTCCACGACCGCGAGCCCGAACGCCTCGTCGACCGAAGGGGAGGCCAGCACGTCCATCGCCGACAACAGGGCGGGCAGATCGATGGAGCCGGGGTCCGCCGCGGTGTGCGGCCGCTCCCCGGCGAAGACGACACGGTCGCCGACCCGGGCGCGGTCCGCCGCCTGCCGCAGAACCTCCTCCTCCGGGCCGGTGCCGACCAGGAGAAGCCGTACGTCCGCCGGGAGTTCGCGCAGCGCGTCGATGAGTACGTCGAACCGCTTGCCCGGCACCAGGCGCCCCACCCCGCCGATGACGAAGGCGTCGGCGGGCAGCCCGAGGGCACTGCGGGTCCTGGTGCGGGCCGCCGCGTCGTAGGTGAAGCGGGAGACGTCGACGCCGTTCGGGACGACATGCACGCGGTGCGGTGCCACGCCCCAGCCGTGCAGCCGCTCGGCCACGGCCGGGGACACCGCGATGGTCGCCCGGCCCAGCCGCTCCCCCGCCAGGTAGAGGGCGCGCACGCCGCGGGACAGCGGGCGCCCTTCGATCTGTGTGTCGCCCAGCGAGTGTTCCGTGGCGACCACGGCCCGCACGCCGGCCAGCCGCGCCGCCGTGCGGCCGTACAGGCAGGCCCGGTAGAGGTGCGTGTGGACCACGTCGTACCGGCCGCCGCGGATGAGCCGCACCAGGCGGGGCAGGGCGCGTCCGTCCCGGTTGCCGGCCATGCCGAGGTGGGCGACGCGCACGCCGTCACGGGTCAGCCCTTCGGCGACCTGCCCCGGGTTGGTCAGGGTCACGACGTCGTGCGACTTCGGCAACTGCCGCAGCAGGAGCCGCAGTTGCTGTTCCGCGCCGCCCGCGCCCAGGCCGGTGATGACGTGCAGGACCTTCACCGCGCGTCCTCCCCGACCTGCCAGGGGCGTCTTCGAATGCGGTGGACCCGGCGCTTGAGCTCCAGGCGCCACGGCGTGTCCGCCTGGCCGACGAAGACCCGGGGCATGGCGTACACGCTGGTGAGCGGCCCCGGGGAGATGGCGCAGCCGTACCGGTAACCGGCCCGGCGGACGCCCTCGACCGTCTGCGCGTCGACGGACCCGTACGGATAGCAGAAGCCGAACACCTCGCGTCCGATGAGCTCCTCGATCTGCAGTTTGCTGCGCTGGATCTCGGCCCGGCGCTGCTCGTCGTCGGCGAGGGTGAGGTCGACGTGCGTCAGCCCGTGCGAGCCGATCTCCATGCCGGCGGCGGCGGCCGCCCTGATGCCCTGCGCGGTCAGCAGCGGCTTGCGCGGGCCCTCGGCGTCCCAGCCGTTCTCGCCGCCGAGCCGGCCCGGGAGGACGAAGACCGTGGCGGTGCATTCGTAGTGCCGGAGGAGCGGCAGGGCGTTCTCCAGGAAGTCGCCGTAGCCGTCGTCGAAGGTGAGGGCGACCAGGCCGCGGCCTGCTCCCCGGCAGCGGGCGTCGAGGAGCTGGGCCACGCTGACGCCGTGCAGGCCGCGCGAGCGCAGCCAGTGCAGCTGCTGGCGCAGCCGGTCGGGGGTGACGGTGACGTTGTAGGGGTCGTCGGCGCAGTCGTCCACCGAGTGGTACATCGCCACCCACGGCGAACGCCCGGGCAGCAGGTCCCTCGTTCTGTGGCCGGGTGATTCCTGGAGCGCAGTTTCAACTGACATTCCGAAGCTTTCTGGTCGCGATGCGGACGGCGGGCAGGAATGCCTGGACGTTGAGGGCCCACAGCAGGAAGGCGAAGACGGCCCCGATGGCCAGGCAGGCGAGGGCGAGAGCCGCGAGAGGCTGCTCGATACGGGACGTGCACAGCAGGCCCGCGCCGGTGGCGGCGACCGCCGCGAGCAGGGTCTTGCCGAGTTCGAGCAGCACCACGGGAAGCCGTACGGGGACGCTGCGCCGGTCCATCGCCGTGAGCAGCAGCACCGCCGTGAAGGTGATGCCCAGAGCGTTGGCGGCGGCGATGCCCCCGACGCCCCAGAAGGCGACCGCCCAGGTGCCCGCTCCGGCGGTGAGCGTCATGCCCGCGGCCATCGCGGCCACCGGGTACCAGGTGGGCCGGCCGGCGGAGAAGTAGGAGCGGACCAGCGCGCCGACGAGACAGTGCCCGAGCAGGCCGAGCGAGTAGACGCGCATGATGGAGGCGGTGGCGGCGGTGTCCTGGCCGGTGAACGCGCCGCGCTGGAACAGGAGTTGGATGATCTCGGGGGCGCCGGCGAACACCACGGCCGCCCCGGACAGGACGATGCAGGCGGCGAGCGCGATGTCGCGCTCCACCCGGTCCCGGGCCCGTTCGATGTCGCCCCGGGCCAGGGCGTTGGCCACGACCGGGAAGGTGACGGTGCACAGCATCAGGGAGAGCACCATCGGCAACTGGGCGACCTTCTGCGCGTAGTTGAGGTGCGAGATGGCGCCCGACGGCAGGGAGGAGGCGAGGAAGCGCTCGATGAAGACCTGCGACTGCCGGCACAGCGCGAACAGCAGGACGGTCGCGATCAGCGCCAGGTCCATGGACTGCCTCTTCGACGCCTTCGCGTCCACGCCCCGCACGGGCGCGCTCCCGCTGGCCGCGCTCTTCAGACGGCGGCGCAGTGACGGCGCCTGGACGAGCACCATCAGTCCCCCGCCGACCGCCACGCCCGCGGCGGCGGCGCGGACACCCCAGCGGTCGGCCAGCACCAGCAGCGTGACGATGATGCCCGTGTTGTACGCGACGTAGATGGCGGCCGGGGCGAGGTAGCTGCTGTGGGCCCGCAGGGCGGCGCTGCAGTATCCGGTGAGCCCGAAGGTCAGTAGGCAGGTCGCGGTCAACCTCGTACAGTCGACTGCCAGTTGGGGATCGGGAAGGCCGGGAGCGAGCAGTTCGACGAGTTGCGGCGCTCCGATCATCAGGAGCACGGCGGAGGCCAAAAAGGCCAGGGCGAGCCGGGGCAGCGAGCCCGCCACCAGGGCCCGCACCGGGTCCTGCTCCGTCGGCAGCGCGGTGGCCCGCGCGGCGATCGCGGCGCTGAAAGCGGGGACGAGCATGAACGCGAGCCCGTCCTCGATCAGCAGCGTCGTGGCCACCTCGGGCACCGTCCACGCCACCAGGAAGGCGTCCGTCGCGCTGCCCGCCCCGAAGAGGTGGGCCAGCGTCTGGTCCCGGACGAGGCCGAGCAGTGACCCGGCGGCGGAGAGCACGGCCGTCAGCAGCGCGGCCCGGGCCAGGAAGGTGCTCGACGTGCCGGGTACGTCGGGGCTCTTCCCGGCGCCGGGCGGCGCGGACGGCTCGGCCGTCGCCTGCGACGGCATGGCGGGAGAACGCACGGTCTCTTCTCCGTCGAGCGGGAGAGTGGGTTTCATCGCTCCCCCGCCTCGGAGAGGGCGGACGGTGCCAGCGCCCACCAGGCGACCGCCCCGAAGACCACGGCGGTGAGCACGGTGGACGGCCCGCCGATGTCCGCGTACGCGAAGTCGATCAGCTGCCAGAGCAGCAGCCCGCAGGCGATGAGCGCGCAGTCCAGGCCACGGGCCCGGTGATGGGCCGTGGCGAGCCGCCGCAGACCGCACACCAGCAGCGCGGCCCAGCTCCCCACGACGGCGCCCAGACCCAGCAGGCCCTGCTCGCTGAGGACCAGCAGATACATGTTGTGCGGCGACAGCAGGGGCTGCCGGTGGAAGACGGCTCCCGCGCCGGCGACGTCACTGCCGGCGGACAGCGCGATCGACGCGTGGCTGTCGCGGTACGCGGGGAAGTTCTTGAGCCCCACCCCGGTCGCGGGGTGCTCCTCCCACATGTCGATCGCCGCCGCCCACATGGTGTACCGGTCCGTCACCGACTGGTCGGGCGTGGCCGCGACCTGCGTGATGCTGCTCAGGCGTTCCTGGAGCATCGACGTCCCCACACCGAACCCGCCGACGAGGACGACCGCCGCGGCGGCCCCCACGACGAAGAGCCGGGCGGCACGACGCAGTCCGGCGAGCACGATCTGCAGGACGCAGACCACGCCCGTCGCGATCCACGCGCCGCGGCTGAAGGAGAGCGCCAGCGGCACCAGCAGCCCCAGCGCGCAGGCCAGGGCGGTGAGCCGCACGCGCGGGGTGCCGCCGCCGAGGGCAAGAGCCACGGCGCAGATCAGCCCGTACGCGACCACGGTGGACATGCCCATCACATCCGTGGCCCCGAACGTGCCGACGGCCCGGATGTCCTCACCGGCGTACGAGGCGCCCGTACCGGTCAGGTACTGGTAGACGCCGATCGACCCCTGCCACAGGCCCAGCGCGACCAGCGCCCAGCCGACCAGCCGGAAGTCGCCGCGGTCGCGTACGAGCAGCAGCACGGCGGCGGGCACGAGCACGAAGATCTGGTAGTAACGCACCATCCCTTCAAGGGCGTTCGCCACCGAACCCGCGCCGAGGGCGGCCACCGCGACGGCGATCACGGGCAGACCGAGGACGACGTAGGCCGTACGGGTCAGCGGGCGCAGCCCACCGCGCACGGCACGGACGACGCAGAAGAGCACCACGAGACCGGAGACCGCGTCGGCCGGCGTCTGCCCGCTGCCCGCGTCACCGCCCATCGCCCCCAGCGGCAGGGCCAGCAGGCTGATCAGCAGCAGGATGGGGAGCACGGGCCCCGCCCGGCGCACGGTCCGTAACCATGCGGCCGCCGGACCGGTGCGTACCTCGGTGAAGACGGGTACGGCTGTCACTTCGTCAACTCCCCGTGGGGCGGAAGAATTCGGTCGCCGTGCGGATCAGGATGCAGACGTCCCGCCACAGCGACCAGCTGTCGATGTAGGCGTTGTCGAACCGGCAGCGGTCCTCGATGGAGGTGTCGCCGCGCAGCCCGTTGATCTGGGCGAGGCCGGTGATGCCGGTCGGCACCCGGTGCCGCTCGCTGTAGCCGGGGTAGGTCTCGCCGAACTTCATGACGAAGTACGGGCGTTCGGGGCGCGGGCCGACCAGGCTCATGTCACCGCGGAAGACGTTCCACAGCTGCAGCAGCTCGTCCAGCGAGGTCCGGCGCAGGAACCGGCAGAACCACGGCATCTGGTGCTCGTTGGCGACGCTCCAGCGCGTCGCGGACTCCATCGGGTCCGCCGGGCGGTGGGTGCGGAACTTCAGCAGCGTGAACGTGCGGCCGTCCTGGCCGACGCGCTCCTGCCGGAACACCACACCGGGCCCCTCACCGATCCGGAGCCGGAGCGCGCACACCAGGAGCACCGGAGCGGCCAGCACCAGCAGGACGGCGGAGACGGCCACGTCCAGGGCGCGTTTGCCGGGGTGCAGCCGCTGCGCGGCCCCGCTCAGCGGGCGGTAGCGGAACCCGGCCAGGTGGCCGTCCGCATCCTGCCCCTCGGACACGTACACCGACGGGTTAGGGTCCAACTCCCAGAATTCGCACCGCAGTTCAGCGAGGCTGCGCAGCCAGGGCCGGTACCGCGGGTCGCCCGCGCTGCCCAGGAGGATCGCGCGCCGCACCCCGTTCTGGATCACCGCGCGCCGTACGTCGTCCACGCTCGTCAGTACGGGCAACGGGGCTTCCTCGCCCTCGCTGCGCGGGTCGGCCGCCTCGCCGTTGACGATGCCCACGAGACGGATCCCGCTCGGACGGCCGCGCTGGAGAGCCGCGGCGACCTGGCTCGCCTCCGGCTCCGGGCCGACCAGCAGGGTCGCGCGGGGCCGGCGGATCAGGGCCGCCCTGCACCGCCAGTGGACGAGGGCACGGGACACCACGGTGAGCACGCCGTGCGCCGCGCATCCCGTGAGCACGGCGTGCGGCGGAATCCGCTGGAGGGACGGCAGGGTCGCCAGGGCCGCCGTCAGCACGCACCAGGCGAGCGCGAGGCGGCCGGCGACGGCGGGGAGGTCGTCGAGGACGCGGCGCGACTCGATCCGCCGGTACAGGCCGGCCGACCGGAGCAGGACCAGCACGAGGACGACGAAACCGGCCACCAGCAGCGGGTGACGCTGCGGCGAGGTGAGGGCGGCGGTGGCGAGCAGCGCCGCCGTACTGTCCGCCGCGAGCAGGAGTACGCGGGAGGAGTGGTCCCGGGCGGGGCCACCGATCAGGGTGAGCTTGTTGCCGTCGGCGGTCCGCTGGGCCACGACCATGGCGGAGGCGGCTGCCTCGTCCACGGTGAGCTGCGGACCGGCCGCGGGAGCGACGGTTCGTTCCGGGGTCACGTCGTGATCGGCTCTCTTTGCTCGGTGATCTCCGGGCCCAGAAGTTCGCCGTACACCGCCGCGACCGCCGCGGCGGTGTGCCGTACGTCGTGGTGGGCGTGCACATGGCGGTAGGCGTCACGGCCCAGGGAGCGGAGTCCTTCGGTGTCGCGCAGCAGGCCGATGAGGGCGCGGGCCAGAGCCGCGGCGTCCTCCGGCGGGACCACACACGATTGCGCCAGGCGGGGCGGCAGGCTCTCGCGGGCTCCGTCCACGTCCGTGACGAGGACCGGACTGCCGCAGGCCATGGCTTCCAGCGGAGCGAGCGCTATGCCCTCCCACCGCGAGGGCATGACGACCAGGTCCGCCGCCCGGTACCAGGGCACCGGATCGTCGACCGCGCCGACGAACGACACGGAGCGCGGCGCGGCGGCCCGCAACTGCGCCGTCTCCGGCCCGTCACCCACCAGCACCAGACGCGCCCGGGGCAGTTCGCGGAGCACTTCCTTCCACGCCTCGACCAGGATGTCCTGGCCCTTCTGCCGGCACAGCCGGCCCACGCACACGGCGAGCGGCCCGTCGCCGGGCCCGCGGGGTGCCGTGCCGCGGGGCTCCGCCGGACGGAAGCGCTGCAGGTCCACGCCGTTGGGGACGAGCCGCCACTCCGCGTCGATCCCCTGGCTCCTGCCGGTGCTCTGTTCGGCGCGGCTGACACAGACGAGCCGGGAGGCCCAGCGCGCGCCCAGCCGTTCCCAGCTCAGGGCCATCCGGGCGTTGACCCCGCGGACGGCCTCGAAGGACCAGGCGTGCGGCTGGAAGACGGTGGGGACGCGGCCCCGGACGACGAGCCGGGTGATCAGACCCGCCTTGGCGCTGTGGGCGTGGATGAGGTCCGGCCGGGTCCGGGCCACCACGTCGGCCAGCCGGAGCCCTTCCTGGATCAGGCCCTTCCCCGGGGAGCGCGACGCCTGCCACTCCAGGACGTCACATCCCGAGGAGGCCAGGAGACGGGGGAGGGCGCCGGAGGCGGGACAGGCCACCGAGACCTTCATCCCGGCGGCGAGTTGCCTGCGCACGAGGTCGGCCACCACCCGCGCGACTCCGCCGTCGACCGGTTGCGTCACATGAAGGACATGCGGCGGCACGGGTGCAGACGTCACATGCATCGCCTTTTCCTTGGCTGCTTGGCTGTTGGGGCTGCTTGGCTGGAGAACGGGGGCCGGGCCGGTCAGGGGCGGACGTCGACGGCGCCGAAGAGCACGCCGATCCAGGCCGCGTCCTCGGGGGAGGCCAGCCGGAGGTCCAGCGCCGTGGCACCCCGGCCGACGGCCCGGCCCAGCGGGAACACGTCGGAGTCGTAGCCCAGGGTGTTGTCGTGGGCGGGCACGCGCTCGGACGGCCGCGTACCGGGTTCGGTGATGGTCGAGTTGAGGACGTCACGCGCGGGGTTGGCCCGGTCGGACAGCGTCACCGGGCTCCGCCGGCCGGTCCAGGCCGTCAGGGAGTCGCCGGTCCGGCCGCGGTCACCGTTGTAGGCGACCAGCCCCACATAGCCCTTCGCGCCCTCGGCGGGCGCCGTTTCGACGTGGAAGTCCTGGCTGGTGTGCTGCTCGCTGAAGGTGTCGAAGCCGTCCTGCAGGAACAGGTGCCGCAGCGGCTCGGACTCCTTCTCGTAGGCGGCGACGAGCGTCCAGCCGCCCCAGGCACCGGCGGCCGTACGCCCCATCGCGACGTTCACCTGCGCCACGGTGTACAGGCCGGATCCGCCGGCCCGCACCAGGTCGGTGACGTCCGCCGAGGCCTGGAACGCGTCCGCGCCGTTGGCCACCCGGTGCCCGACCACACTGTCGGCCAGCACCTGCTTGTACTCGCCGCCCGGCTCGGCGACCAGGACGCGGCCGTTGTCGCGGGGCGGCTTCTGTTCGCCGACCCGGAGGTTCCCGCCCCAGTACAGACGCGCGTAGGCGAGGCGTGCTCCGGCGGGCAGCCGGACCTCTGCCCGGGTCGAGTTGTAGGTGTTGGGGTCGCGGTCGACGTCCGTGTAGAACATGTCGAAATCGCCGTTGCTCGCCGTCGCGCCCGCACGCGCCGCGGAACACCCCACGTTCTTGGCCGAGTCGGCGCCCCTGCACGTGATCGCCGCGTTGGCCGCGCGGACGAACCCGCCGTGGAGCACGGAGTCGTACCGCGTGGTGAACGGGATGCGGGACTCCTCGGCCACCGGCGCCGCCGGGGACGCGGTGGCCTGGCAGGTCAGGGCAACCGCCGCCAGGGACAACAGGCCCACAGTCATACGACGCAGGACACAGCCTTTGACATTTGGCACGGCCGACTTCCCTTTCAGAAATGAGAAGTTTCTCTGCGATGCAGAGCAACAAATAAGAAAGTCACACTTATCTGTCGACTCCCCGGACCCTTGCCGCTCGAACGAGGAGCGGCCAACAGTAGCGGCCGGAGAGCGAGTTTTACTTGATACACGATGTGTGTTGGATTTGTGAAATTATCGCCTCCATCACGGCGACTCTCCGTAACGCACTTCAATGCCCTAACGGCTATTCACCCGTTCGGAGCCGCAACCCCAAGGAAGGCCGCTCCGTTGCACCACAAGCCGGGCACCTGTCCCGGCCGAACGGAACGACCCCCAAGGAGCATGTTCATGTCGCGTACCGCCAAGGCAGTCGTCTTCTCCGCTGTGGCCGCCGCCGCCATGGCCGGCAGCGCCGGCATCGCTGCCGCCGACAGCGGCGCGCAGGGTGCGGCCACCGGCTCGCCCGGCGTCATCTCGGGCAACGCCGTCCAGGTTCCGGTCCACGTGCCGGTCAACGTCTGCGGTAACACCGTCGACGTCATCGGCCTGCTGAACCCGGCCTTCGGCAACACCTGCGCCAACGACTGACCAGCTCAGTCCGGCTCTTCCGCAGCCGCCCCTCTTCCAGGGGGGCGGCTGCTTCCTGTTGCAGGGCGTGACGAGACGTCACACGGTGTTCTCACGTACCAACACGCCCGCGAAAGGGAAACACCATGCCCGCTCAGCCCGTCCGGCGCCTCGCGACCTCGGTTCTCTGCGCGTCTCTCCTGATCGGTGCGGCGTCTCCCGCGTTCGCCGCGGACTCCGGCGACGGGCCCGTCGGCCCCACGGGCACATCGGCCGCGCCCGTGCCCGGAGCGGCCGCGCTGCTGGCCCAGGCCAAGGTCCTGCACGACGCCGGGGGTGTCCTCACTCCGGTCAGCGACCTGATCACCGCCGTCCTCAAGGCCAACGGAAAACTGGACCCCAAGGACGCGAAGAAGCTCGCCGACCCGATCAAGACGGCCATCGACACGGCGAAGAAGACCGCCGCCACGCCGGTCCCGAAGACCGCCGGCGGTGCCGTTCCCGACGACGCGAAGGCACCGCTCGACGTGCGCACCGACGCGCTCGCCGTACTGCAGTCCGCGGTCGACGCCCTGGTGAAGGCGGCGACATCCGGCGACGCCGGCGCCGTGGCCACCCAGGTGCCGGCCGTCGTGACCGGGCTCGTCAACGTCCTCGCGGCCACCCTGCTCGGCAGCGGCCTGCCCGCCCCCAGCCTGTCGGGCCTCCCCGCGCTCCCGAAGCTGCCGACGTCCGGACAGCCCGGCCCGGCGACGTCGGCGCTCCCGCTCTTCCCGACACTCCCGCAGACGCCCGCGCTGCCCGAGACTCCTCTCTTTTCGTAAGGGAGGCCCGCCTGTGGCGAAGCAGGCGCGGAGGGCCCGTCGGGGCGTGCCACCTGGCGCATCCCGGCGGGCTCTCGTCATGTCCACTCGAAATTCGTGCGGGGCGCCGGGGTTTCCGTCGGCGGAGACGCTCGTTGAGCACCTCGAATGGCGAATATTTCGCTCCGGTGACGGAACGTCATCGAAGAAAGGGAGAATGATGAAGGCTTTGAAGATCGCCGCTGTTGTGGCCGGTTCCATGGCGATCGCCGGTGCCGCCGCCCCCGCCTTTGCCGCGGACCTCCCGCCCATGAGCCTGAACGGCGGTCTCAACGACGCCCTGACCCAGGTCACCAACCAGCCGCTCGCCTCGCCGATCGACACCAACCTGCTCGACCCGAAGCACGAAAAGGGCCTGGTCGGCACGGTCTCGGAGGCCGCGAAGGGCCTGAACCCCGGTAGCGCCACCGCTCCCCTCGGCATGCTCGGCGGACTTCCGCTCGGCAAGTAGTCGCGTCGAACTACTTTCTCGAACGAGTGGGCCCGGTTCGGCCGATCGAGTGACATCGCGGCCGAGCCCGGACCATATCTCGCTAGGCTTCCTCGGTGACTTCTACGTCGAGCATTGATACCCCGTTCAGGGCCGCCGATCTGGGAACTCTGGCCGTCATCGCCTGGAGTGGCGAGCGTCCGGGAGAGAAAGACGACATGCCTTTCCTCCTCGCCTACTCCACAGGGGATTCCCCCGCGGGCCCCGAGGCCGGGGAAGCGGCCATTCGAGCCCTTCTGCGCAATAACGGACTCACCGTGGGGACCACCGTCCACGACGGCACAAAGAACCCGAGTTTCCCTGTTTCCCTGCTCGTCGAGGCGGGCCAGGCCGTCGTCTCCATGCCTCCGATGAACGCGCAATGCCCGGTGCCCCCCGAATGGCTCACGGCAGCGGAGGTGCGGGGCAAGGCCTATTTCCTTTTCACCACGCGTCCCTGGCCCACCGCGACCCCCGGCCACCCTGTCACCGAGGAAGACCTGCAGAGCTTCGTGGGTGACGAAGAGACCCTGATGGCCTCGGCGCACTGCCTTCTGCCCGTCAGGCGGATCCGCAGCTAGTCGCCCCCGCCCACGCCCTACCAGGGAGGTCGAGTGAGTACGGATCATCAGCGGGTTCTCACCCCCGTTCCACCCCAGGCCGGCCGCGCCGCCCGGCCGGTCGGCGCCGCGGTGCCGCACGTGGACCGGAATCTGCCCCTCGCACTCGTCCTGGTCATCACCGGGGCCGCCGGAGTGCTCGCGTCCTGGGTCATCACCCTCGACAAGTTCAAGCTGCTGGAAGACCCGAACTTCACGCCCGGGTGCAGCCTGAACCCGGTGGTGTCGTGCGGCAACATCATGAAGAGCGAGCAGGCGGCCGTATTCGGCTTCCCCAACCCCATGCTGGGGCTCGCCGCCTACGGCGTGGTGGTCTGCGTCGGGATGAGCCTGCTGGCCGGTGCGCGGTTTCCCCGCTGGTACTGGTTGACCCTCAACGCGGGCTGCCTGTTCGGGGTCGGGTTCGTGACCTGGCTGCAGTTCCAGTCCCTGTACCGGATCAACTCGCTGTGCCTGTGGTGCTGTCTGGCCTGGGCGGCGACCATCGTCATGTTCTGGTGCCTGACCGCGTTCAACGCCCGCAGCGGTTTCCTTCCCGCCCCGGCCGGGGTCCGCTCGTTCCTCACCGAGTTCCCCTGGGTGCTGCCCGTACTGCACATCGGAGCCGTGGGCATGTTGGTCCTCACCCGCTGGTGGGACTTCTGGACGAGCTGAGAGACCAGCTGAGAGAAGGCGTACGTGAACCCCGATGTGTCCCGAAGCGGCCCGGCCCTCACCCGTCGCAGCGCGGCCCTGATCCTGCTGGGCGCCGCCTCCACCACCGCGGCCGTCCTGCAGATCCGCCGCCCGGCCGGTACTCCTGAGCCGGGGCCGGAACCCGAGGCGTTCGACGAGACGTACCGCGGCCGGCGGATCTCCGGCGTCAGACTGCCCGACCCGGCGACCGGGGAGGCGGGTTCATGGCAGGTCACCGTCGACGGGCGGCCGCTGCACCTCATGCGCCGGGCCGACGGTTCGTACCTGAGCATGGTCGACCACTACGAGTCGTACGCGGGCCCGCTGGCCGCGGCGCGCGGGGCCGTGGCGGAGCTCGGCAACCAGGAACTGCGGTCCCAGGAGAGCCGGCCGGAGACCGCCCGAGACCGAAAGGCGTGACGACGGTGGTCTACACCCGGCAGAACCAGAGCACGCTCACCAAGGCGCAGAAGAGGCGCTTCGTGAACGCCGTGCTCGCCCTCAAGCGCACAGGCCGCTATGACGAGTTCGTGCGGACGCACATCGAGTTCTACACGGGCGACGGGGACGGCGGCCTGCGCGTGGCGCACATGACCCCGTCGTTCTTCCCCTGGCACCGCAAGTTCCTGCTGGAGTTCGAGACGGCTCTGCGGCAGGTCGATCCGGGGGTCTCGGTCCCGTACTGGGACTGGACCGTGGCCCGTACGCCGGCCGCCTCCTTGTGGGCCGAGGATTTCCTGGGGGGCAACGGGCGCCGCTCCGACCACCGGGTGACCACCGGCCCCTTCGCTCAGCAGCACGGCGACTGGACCGTCACCGAGGCAGTGACGGACGGCGACTTCCTCATGCGGGACTTCGGCCGCCCGCAGGATCCGATCGCGCTGCCGAGCAAGGCCGAACTCGCCGGAGCGATGGACGAGTCCGTCTACGACAAGGTCCCCTGGAACTCGCTCTCCCCCGCCGGGTTCCGCAACAAGCTCGAAGGCTGGCCCAGCCGCCGGGGCGACCGCACCTGGTACAACCACAACCGCGTCCACCGCTGGGTGAGCGGGCACATGCTGGGCGCCGGATCGGTGAACGACCCCGTCTTCTGGCTCCACCACGCCTTCGTCGACCTGTGCTGGTCACGGTGGCGGCAACGCCATCCGCGGGCGGCTCCCTACCTCCCCGCCGAGCAGCGTGACGAGCGCGTCCTCGCGGCGGGCGACACCATGCCGCCGTGGGACACCCCGGTCGGCGACATGCTCGACCACTCGTCGCTGTACCGGTACGAGTGAGCGCCTACGCACGACTGATGGCCCCCGCACCGCCGTGCCGGGGGCCATCATGAGGGCGTGAGCCCCGGGGGCTCAGCTGCCGTAGCCCTCGCTGCCACCGTTGCCGTGGTCGTCACCGTGGTGGTCTTCGTCCTGGTCGTTCGCGCACTGGTTGCCGAACGCCGGGTTCAGCAGGCCGATGACGTTCACGGTGTTGCCGCAGGCGTTGACCGGGATGTGCACGGGGACCTGGACCAGGTTGCCCGACAGGACGCCCGGCGAGTTGGTGGCTGCGCCCTGGGCACCCGCGTCGGCCATGGCCAGACCGGCTCCGCTGAGCACCACGGCACCCGTGCCGACAGCGACAGCGGCGGCCTTCGCGATGCGAGACATCACGTTCTCCTTTTGCTTGGCAGGTGCGGCCGCGTGGTCGCAGCCGTCGGCCTGTTCAACGGCCGCGACCCACAGGCAGTAACGGTTGCTGCAGGGATACATCCTGAAAACGATAGGAATCCGTACGCCGCGCATTGGAGAACCACCAGAACGCAGCGTCGTTCTCCGGGTAATACCCGAACAGGCCGTAATGGAGAGGAACCGAATGAAGGTGCTCTGCGTGGGCGGAGGGCCCGCGACCCTGTACCTGGCGATCCTCCTGAAATTGCGGGACCGCGGTCACGACATCAGCGTCTACGAGAAGAATTCCGCGGGGTCGACATACGGCTGGGGCGTCACTTACTGGCCCGACATGCTCGACACCCTCATGGCCCACGACGAGACGTCCGCCCGGAGCATCAAGGACCATTCGGTGCGGTGGAGCGACGGTGTGGCCCACGTCCGCGACCGGGTCACGGTCCACCACGGCGACGAGGGCTTCGCGATCGGCCGCCACCGGCTGCTGAACATCCTCTCCGAACGGGCGGAGTCGCTGGGCGTGCGCACGCACTTCGGCCACCCGGTCTCGGCCCGGGACCCGGTCCCGGACGCCGACTTGATCGTGGCGGGCGACGGAGCCAGGAGCGTGCTGCGCGACCAGCACGCCGAGCATTTCGGCACGCGGGTCACCGCGGGGCACAACCGGTTCGTCTGGCTCGGCACCACGAAGGTCTTCCGGTCCTTCACCTTCGCCTTCGTGGAGACCGACCACGGCTGGCTCTGGTGCTACGCCTACGGTTTCGACGGCGAACACAGCACCTGCATCGTCGAGTGCTCGCCGGACACCTGGGCGGGGCTCGGCCTCGACACCATGGAGCGGTCGGCCGCCCTGCGGCTGCTGGAGGGCCTGCTGGCCGGGCCGCTGGAAGGCCACCCGCTGATCGGCCGGACCGATGTCCCCGGACCGGCGCAGTGGCAGACCTTCCCCACCGTCACCAACCGCGTCTGGTCGCACGGCAATCTGGTCCTGCTCGGCGACGCCGCCCACACCACGCACTACTCCATCGGCGCCGGCACCACCCTGGCGATGCAGGACGCCATCGCACTGGCCACGTCCCTCCAGGGTCCGGCCACGCTTCGCACAGCCCTCGGCGAGTACGAACGCGTACGCAAGCGCGCGTTGCTCCCGCTGCAGAGCGCGGCGCGGCACAGTGCCGGCTGGTACGAGAATCTGCCGCGCTACGTCGGTCTCGAACCCCATCAGATGTTCGCGCTGCTCGGGCAGCGCCACTCGCCGCTGCTCCCCTATGTCCCGCCCCAGCTGTACTACCGGGTCGACCGGGCGATCGACCGGACCCAGTCGCTGCGCGCACTGAAGCGCTGGCTCGGCCACCGCATCGCGCGCGTGCTGCAGAGCAACTGAACTCGAACGTCACGCGGTTCCGTCATGTGTTCTAGATCGGACCGGGAAATACGAGTTCTCGCGTTTTTCGTTGAGCACACCGTGGAAACGAGGAAAAACGGCCCGACAAGCGCGCCGCACCGCCCATCGGATACTCCGATCTACGAGGCTGTGGTGCGCCTTTGGCAATCCCACGGACGCACGGTCCCTTCCGCGGCCCGGCCCAATCGGCCGGCCCGCGGCTGGGTGCGGGTGGATTCCGCGACCGGGCGACACCGTTGAGAAGTGACCGCGGTGCGTCAGACACGCCCGCCGATGGGCCAATTCGCCGGGCCGGGCGTGCGGTGGCGGTGTGATAGACGAGTCATATTCCCTCATCTCTCAGGGAGATTCGATGCGTCTTCGCGCATTCGCAGCCGCCGCGGTACTGGCCGGCACCGTCGTCATGGGCTCCGCCGGCATGGCGGCCGCAATGGACGACGGCCCGGACGGGGCCACCGCCGTGGGCAACGCCCAGAACAGCCCGGGCCTGCTGTCCGGCAACAACGTGCAGGTTCCTGTGCACGTGCCCGTCAACGTCTGCGGCAACTCGATCGACGTGATCGGGCTGCTGAACCCGGCCTTCGGCAACCAGTGCGCCAACGACTAGGTTCGCAGTAGACAGAAGAAGCGCCCCCGCCCGCGGCTTTCGCCGCAGGTGGGGGCGCTTCTCTGTCGGTAGACCCTGTGGGACTCGAACCCACAACCAATGGATTAAAAGTCCACTGCTCTGCCAATTGAGCTAAGGGTCCACACGCCGGCTCTCGCCGACGCACCCCTGAGCATAGCCGGACGGCGCCGGGACGCCGATCGGGTATCGGCATCCCGGGGTGTCCGGGCGTCAGCGCAGGAACCAGCGGCGGGCCGACGCCAGCCACCACACTCCCGCGAAGCCGAGGACGACGAGCACCGCGACGGGGGCGTAGTTGAAGGTCTCCCAGGTGACGGGGGAGACCTGCGGCAGCATGAAGAGGATCGTGATCACGGCCACCCAGCCCACCGCCACCACGCCCACCGCCTTCGACCAGCGGCCCAGGTGCCAGGGGCCCCGCTCGAAGGAATCCCCCTTGCGCAGCCGCAGCAACGTCGGGATGACGTACGCGATGTAGAGGCCGATCACCGCGATCGAGGTCACCGCCGTGTACGCCGTGACGTTGATCAGGTACGGCAGGCCGAGCACCAGCGCGCCCGCCGCCGCCAGCCAGACCGCCGCGACGGGTGTTCGCGTCCGCGGGCTGACCGTGTGCCACACGCGGGAGAACGGCAGGGCGCCGTCGCGCGAAAAGGCGTAGATCATGCGGCTGTTGGCGGTGACGGAGGCCATGCCGCAGAAGAGCTGGGCGCCGATGACGACCAGGAGGAGCAGCTTGCCGGCCGTCGCGCCCAGGGCGTCCAGGAGGATCTGCGCCGGGGGCGCGCCCGTCGCGGAGTCGAGCGCGCCGTCGTACGACTGGATCGCGAACGTGAAGCCGAGGAGGAGGACGAAGCCCGCGATCCACGACGTCCAGATCGAGCGGACGATGCCCTTGGGGCCCGCCGTGGAGGCGTCGTGCGTCTCCTCGGTCATATGGGCCGAGGCGTCGTAGCCGGTGAAGGTGTACTGCGCCATGAGCAGGCCGATGAGGACGACGTACGCGCCGCTGCCCCAGCCGGTGTTGTTCACGAACTCGGTGAAGACGAAGGACGCCGACTGGTGGTGGTCGGGGACGAAGGTGAGGGCGCCGACGATGACGGCGACGCCGAGCACGTGCCACCACACGCTGACGCTGTTGAGGACGGCGACGATGCGCACGCCGAAGGTGTTGAGGAGGCCGTGCAGGACCAGGATCCCGGCGAAGAGGAGGATCGTGCGGCCGGGCGTCACCTCGAAGTCGAACTGGAGGTTCAGGTACGCGCCGAGGAAGGACGCCGCGCCGAAGTCGATGCCGGCGGTCACGGCGACCTGCCCGAGCACGTTGAACCAGCCGGTGAACCAGGCCCAGGCCGCCGCCGACCGCTCCGGTGCAAGGCGGTGCGCCCAGAAGTACAGGCCCGCGGACGTCGGGTACGCCGAACAGATCTCGGCCATCGCCAGGCCCACGACGAGGGTCATCAGGCCGACCACGACCCAGCCCCAGGTGATGAGGACCGGGCCGCCGGTGTTCATGCCGAACAGGTACATCGTCAGGCAGCCGGAGAGGACCGAGATGATCGTGAAGGAGACGGCGTAGTTGGAGAACGCCGACATGCGGCGGGCGAGGACCTGGGTGTAGCCGAGTTCGGCGAGCCGTTCCTCGTCCGTGCGGCCGCCCGCGCCGGTGCTCGGGGGCGCTTTCCGGTCAGCGGCGTCTTCCGCTTCGTTTGTCATGCCCCCAGCGATTCCCTCGCCGGGGGCGCGACATGCTCCTGATCACGTTACGAGAGGCCGCCCGCGTAATTCGTGTAGCCCTCCCAGACCTGCGTGCGGGCCCCGAACGACCCCTTGCCGTCGCCCAGGTTCCGCCACAGGCGGCCGGACGTGTCGAACGACAGCAGGTCGTTCTTCCCGTCGTAGTTCAGGTCACCGACGCCGACGACCTTGCGATACGAGGAACCCCAGTTCGTGAAGACCGTCCTGCGGTCCCTGAGCGTGCCGTCGCCCGCCCCGTCGTAGCGGAACAGGGTGCCGTCCTCGCGGCGCACGACGAGGTCGCCGACGCCGTCACCGGTGAGGTCGCCCGCTCCCAGGATCTGGTCGTACGTGTTCCAGGCCGAGCGGATCTTCTTGCCCGCGGCCAGCTTGCCGGCGGCGGTGCCGGCGAAGACGTAGATGTCCCCGGTGGACGCCTTGCGGGCGATCAGGTCGGGGTGGCCGTCCCGGTTCAGGTCACCGGCCCACGTCAGGTAGTTGTACGCGGACCAGCCCGTGCCGAGCGACACGTGCGGGCCGGTCTTCTCGACCGCGCCGGAGCAGTCCCCGTCGTAGCGGTGGAGCGTGCCGGACGAGGTGCGCACCAGGACGTCGTTGCAGCGGTCGCCGGTCAGGTCGCCGAACGGGAAGAAGCGGTCGCCGGTCGGCCAGCCGGAGCTGCTGGAGGACGACATGCCGTCGGAACCGTGGAACTCGTCCGCGTGCAGGGTGCCCTTGGAGCTGAAGCCGAGCAGCTCCCCGAAGCCGTTGCCGTCGTAGTCGCGGTGCGTGGTCTTCGCGCCCTCGACGTCCGTGGTGCCCGACTTCACCGTGCGGAAGCCGTCGCCGGCGTCCGCGTCCAGGGACCAGGTGTAACGGCCGCCGTCCACGACACTGCCGTCGGTCCGCCTGCCGTCCCACGTCAGGTTCAGGTGCGCGCCCTGGGCGTCGCCCGTGGTGACGGTGCGCACGGCGCGGCCCGCGACGTCCTTGAAGGTCAGCTTCCAGGCGGTGGCGGGGCGGTTGAGCTGGAAGGAGCCGTGCCAGACGTTCTGCTCGGCGTCGTTGTCCCAGCCCAGGTGGATGAAGGTGTCGGCGGTCGAGTCGATGTTCGTGACGCGGGTGCGCGGCACTCCGGTCGGCCTGACGTGGATGCGCTGCGCGGCGTCGGCGTACACGACCGTGCCCGTGTACCGGTCGACGTCCCAGGTGACGTGGCGCTGCGTCGGCTTGTTCCCCGCGGCCAGCTCGGCGAAGTCGCCGGTGGTCACGGAGGTGCCCGCGCCGCCGTGGAAGTCCGTCAGCACGAGCTTGCCCGCGCCGTCGCGCTCGTGCCGCACGAGGAAGCCGTCGCCGAGCAGCGCCTCGCCGCCGGAGGGCACGGTGATGTTCTTGCCCGCGGTGGAGTCCCACACGCCGGCCTTGCCGGCCGGGCCGCAGTTCCAGTAGAGCCAGCGCCCCAGCGTCTGCAGCTCCTTGGGCACGCAGCCCGAGCCGAGCTTCACGTCGGCGGACGTCTTCTTGGTCTTCAGGTCGTACGCGTTGACGCTGCCCGTCGTCGTCGCGGGCTTCCACAGCTTCGTGCCCCACAGCGCGGCGGCGCCGCGGGCCCCGGTGTGGATGACGTCGTCCGCGCTGTGCTCCTCGGTGTCGCCGACGTAGAGCTTTCCGGCGGACGCGGACTCGAACAGCGCGTAACGCCCGGACGTGTCGAGGACCCGGACGTCGGAGACGCCGCCGGGGCCGAGGATGTACAGGCTGTTCTTGCTGATCGGGAGGTGCACGGAGCTGCCCGACGAGTAACCGGTGAGGCCGGTGCCGGTGCCGAACAGCTCCACGCACGACGAGCCCGCCATGCACTTCTTGTAGGTGTCGGCGAGCCGGTACCGCAAGGTCTGCCCGCCCGGGCGGCCCGCCACGTCCAGGTCGTACGTGTACAGGCCCCGCAGGTCGGATGCGTCGCCGAGGGCCACTGTGGAGACGCGGCCGGCCGCGATCGACAGCCCGTCGACGGCCGCGGCCACCGGCGGCACCGCGCGGACCACGGATTGGCCGCCGTCCGGCGCGAAGCGGCGCACCGCCCAGTCACCGGGGCCCTCGCCGCCCACCGCGAGGACGCTGCCGTCGGGGGCGGTGGCGAGCCGGTGATCGGCGTGCGCGAGCAGCTCGGTGGCGCCGCCGCCGATCGCCACGGAGTAGAGCTTCTGGCCCGCCGAGTAGGCGGGCATCGCCTCGCGGTGGACGACGAGGATGCGGTCGCCGGCGAGCGCCATCTGCGCGTTGCGCGTGGTGGTGGAGCTGCTCGGGCCCGGCACCGAGGTGCGGGTGACGGGCGCGCCCGTCAGACCGCGCTCGGTGGTGAACGCGGTGTCCGAGGAAGGCTTGTAGCCGAGCACCTTGTCCTTCGACAGGGCGACGGATGTGGGCAGTTCGGCGCGGTCGAGACCGGCGAAGACCTCGCTGACGGCGCCGGTGGCGTAGTCCAGCGCGATCAGGTGCAGCTGTCCGTCCGCGTCGGCGAACTGGAACACGGCGCCGTCCCGGTCCTGGACCATCATGCGCCGCAGCTTGAGCCCGGCGGGCAGCTCGCCCGCGGCCCGGTCGGTGCCGTCGGCGGAGAGCAGGTGCAGGGCGCCGAGCGCGCGGTCCCCGCCCACCTCGACGGTCACCAGGACCGACGCGCCGTACGCCTGCGCCCAGCGCTGCCCGGCCGGGACGGTGAACGTGGTGGCGGCACTCGTCCCGAGGTCCGTCACCGTGACCGTGCCGCCCGGCAGACCGTCGCCGGTGGTGGTCAGCCCGGTGTTGAGGTAGCGCGGAGCCGTCGTCTGCGTCCGGCTCCGGCCGGTGTCCGCGTCGGTCCACTGGAGGCCGCTCGTACCCTCCTGCGCGTGCAGGTAGCCCGAGTCCCCCGCGGTGTACAGCACCTCGGAGCGCGGCAGGAACCGGTTCGGCGCGGCGATCACGCTCTCCGCCGGCTGGTCCGCGGCGCTCGCCGGGACACCCGCGGGCAGCAGGGTGCCTGCCAGCGCGAGCACGGCCCCCGCCGCGACGACGGTGGAACGTCTGTGTACGACCCCCATGGGTCCCCTCCCCGAAACGGCGCGCGGCGGATACGCGGCGCGCGTAGGACGCGTCGGAGGGTGTGGGGCCCCTCACAGCAACTTCATGTCCTCTACACAGGACTCCGGGAGCCTAACAGCGAGGCGGGACGGGGCTCGGAGGCGGGGATACAGCGAAGCGGGCCCACCCCCGCAAGGGGATGGGCCCGCTTCGATGCCTAGAACCCGGGGTCAGCCGTTGCGCTTCCAGCGCGGCTTCTCGTCACGGCGCCCGAAGGACGAACCGGAACCGGAACCCGAGCCGGCGCCACGGTGGTCGTCACGACGGCTGTGGGGACGGTGGCCGCCACCGGCCGACGGGCGGTCGCCCTGACGGTCGCGGTTGAACGGGCGGTCGCTGCCCCGGTGACCGCCGGACGGGCGGTCGTCGCGGCGGAAGCCACCGCCACGGTTGTCGTCACGACGCTCGAAGCCACCACGGCTGCCGCCACGGTCGTCACGGTTGAAGCCACCGCCACGGTTGCCACCGCGGTCGTCACGGTTGAAACCGCCACCACGGTTGTCGTCACGACGGTCGTCGCGGCGGAAGCCACCGCCACGGTTGTCGTCACGACGCTCGAAGCCAC
>NZ_JBFAKV010000026.1:37906-89474 GCF_040655895.1 Streptomyces sp. NPDC050264 | reverse complement strand
AGCCACCGCCACGGTTGCCACCGCGGTCGTCACGGTTGAAACCGCCACCACGGTTGCCACCGCGGTCGTCACGGTTGAAACCGCCACCACGGTTGTCGTCGCGGCGGAAGCCGCCACCACGGTTGTCGTCACGGCGGAAGCCGCCACGGTCGTTGTCACGACGCTCGAAGCCGCCACGGTTGCCGCCACGGTCGTTGTCACGACGGTCACGACGCTCGAAGTTGCCCCGGTCGTCACGGCGCTGACGCGGCTGCTCGTACGAGGACGACTGCTGCGGCACCTCGGCGGCGACGGCCTCGGCGGCCTGCTCGGCGGCGGCCTCGGCGGCGGCGGCGACGGCCGCGGCCACGCCCTCCTCGTCCTCGCCGCGCTCACGGGCGGCACGCGCGGTGAGGCGGTCGGCCTCCTCGCGCAGCTCGGCCGCGCGACGGCCCGCGCGCTCCAACTGCTTGGTCAGCTGGGTGACTTCGCGCTCGGCCTGCTGCGCCGCGTTGCCCGCGGACTCGGCCTGCACCTCGGTCATGGACCGGGCACCGGTGATCTCCGCGACCTCGGGGTCGAAGGCGGCACCGCCCTGGATGATGTGACGCCCGGCGTCGACGCCCGCGTCCTCCATCAGACGGAAGATCTGGCGGCGCTGGTGCGGCAGCGACAGGGAGACGACCGTGCCGGTGCGGCCGGCGCGCGCCGTACGGCCCGCGCGGTGCAGGTAGTCCTTGTGGTCACCGGCCGGGTCCACGTTCAGGACCAGGTCGATGCCGTCGACGTGGATGCCGCGGGCGGCGACGTCGGTCGCGACGAGCGCGTTGACGTAGCCGTCCTTGAAGTCGGCGAGGGTGCGGGTACGCGCGCCCTGCGTCATGCCGCCGTGCAGGGCGTCGGCCTTCACACCGGACTCGCGCAGCTGCTCGGCGATGCGGTCGGCACCCAGCTGGGTACGGACGAAGATGATCGTGCGGCCCTTGCGGGAGGCGATGGCCGCGGTGACCGGCGCCTTGTCCTTGGGCTTCACGATGAGGATGTGGTGCGACATCGTCGTGACGTTGCCCTGGGCGCTGTCGACCTCGTGGCTGACCGGGTTGTTCAGGTAACGGGAGACGAGGGTCTTGATCTCGTTCTCCATCGTGGCGGAGAACAGCATCCGCTGGCCGCCGGCCGGGACCTGGTCGAGCAGCTCGGTGACCTCGGGCAGGAAGCCCAGGTCGGACATCTGGTCGGCCTCGTCGAGGACGGCGACCTCGATGTTGCCGAGGTTGCAGGCGCCACGGTTGATGAGGTCGCGCAGTCGGCCCGGGGTGGCGACGAGGATGTCGACGCCTCGCTCCAGGGCGTAGATCTGGTTGCTCATCGACGTACCGCCGCAGACGACCTTCATCTTCAGGCCGACCTGGTCGCCGTAGGGCTGCAGGGCGTCCGCGACCTGCATCGCGAGCTCACGGGTCGGGGTGAGGATGACGGCGCGCGGCTTGTGCTTCTCGGAGCGGCCGCCGGTCAGGCGGGCCAGCGTCGGCAGACCGAACGAGAGGGTCTTGCCGGAGCCGGTACGGCCACGGCCGAGGATGTCCTTGCCGGCCAGGGCGTCCGGGATGGTCGCGGCCTGGATCGGGAAGGGGGTCGACACACCGTTCGCGGCGAGCTTGCGCACGACGGGCTCGGGCAGGCCGAGGTCCGCGAAGGTGAGGGTGGGCTCGGCGGCCTCGTCGTTCTCAACATCGGTGTCGACGGTCTCGAGCGCCTCGACGGCCTCGGCGATGTCGACGTTCTCGTCGGCGGTCACGATGGTGTGTTCAGCAGAAATGGACATGCGAAATGCGAAACCTTCCGGAGTTTCGGCACGCGCCCGTCAACTCCGTGTATTCGCAAATTCGCAAATCGACCGCCTCAATGCGGTCCAGCCACGGCAAGGGAGAGTACGCGCCACGCGGCGCTCTTGTACGGCGCCGGGCAAATGGGATCAAACGATCTACCACCATACGCACCCCCCACCCCCGAAGGCAAACCGCTTCCTGGCGAAACCCCCTCGTGAGACGCGGCTCACACGCCTACGCCGGGCTTCCGGCCTGCGGCGCCGGCTCACGCATCAGCTGCGGGGAGGCCTGCTGCTCGTGCGCGGACGACGACGGCTCCGCTGTCGTCGCGGACGGCGTGGGCGTCGGCGTCGGCGTCTCCTCCGGCGGGGCCGGCGACGACGGAGTGACGCGCGGCGGACTCGGCCTCGCCGGCGGTGTGGTGCCCCGCGCGGGCGGTGCCGCCTTCGACGGGGCCGCGCCGCGCGACGCGGAGGCGGCGGGAGGCGAGGCGGAACCCGAGGCCGAAGCGGCGGCGTCCGGACCCGCCGACGACGCGCCCTCGCCCCGCCCCCCGGTACCGCCGACCCCGTCGGAGACCATCGTGCCCCCGTCGGGTGCGGGGCCCGCGCCGCGGTGCGCCGTGGGGTGCGAGGGCGCGGGGGACCGCCCGTCGTCGGCCACGCTCATGCACCCGGCGGCCGCGGCGACGGCGACCGTGGCCGCGGCCAGACGGCTCAGTCGAAGGGCACAAAGCGATACGGGCAGCTGGCGCACGGGCGCACCTCCGGGCACGTGACAGGGTCACCGTTCCCAACTCTCGCGCCGCACAAGAAGACACGCACCGCACAAAGCCCGCACAAACAACGCCGGACGGCCCTGCTTCTCAGCCGTCCCCCGAGAAGCAGCCGCAGCCGTGAGGCCTCAGCCGTACCCGAGAGCGTGCAGCCGCGCGTCGTCGATCCCGAAGTGGTGCGCGATCTCGTGCACCACCGTGATCTCGGTCTCCGCGACGACGTCCTCCCTGGACTCGCACATCCGCAGCGTCGGACCCCGGTAGATGGTGATCCGGTCCGGCAGGACCCCCGCGTACCACTCACCACGGTCGGTGAGCGGCGTCCCTTCGTAGAGCCCGAGCAGCTCGGGCTCGCCCGCGGGCGGTTCGTCCTCGACGAACACCGCGACGTTGTCCATGAGCCGCGTCAACTCGGGCGGAATCCGGTCGAGCGCCTCGGCCACCAGTTCCTCGAATGCCTCGCGCGTCATCTCCAGCACACCGCCATTGTCCGGCACGACCCCGCATATCCACCCGTCCACTTGGGCATACGGCAGCAATGGCCCGCTCTCCCGCTGTCGCCATACGCCGAGTCCTCCACCGGTTACGGGGCTCCCGCACCGCCCCATCGCCCCTCCCGCGGCGCCGCTCGCGCCCCCTTTCACCCCCGGACCTGCATACGGCCCCCGCGCCCCGCCCGTACATACGCGCCCTGGGCCTGGTCACGGTCGTCCTGCTGGGCGCCTGGCTCGGCCTCCTCGTCGTCGGCAGCGTCCGCGCCCCCGTGGGACCGATGGACACCCGGATGACGCTGCGCCCGTCCCTGTCCGGCGGAACGAAGATCAACGTGTCCCCGCTCGGCGCCCTGGAACTCAAGTCCCACACGGCCCCCATCCGCCTCGACGTCGACGTCGACCAGCTGGACCCGATCCGCTCGCGGGCCCTGGTCGACCACCCGGAGCGCATTTCGGGGCTTCAGGACGAGGTGGCCCGCGACGTCGAGCACGGCACCCTCGACCTGGCCGTCCGCTCCTGCGTGGCGGTGGTCTCCGGCGCGACCGCGCTCGGCCTCGCCGTCTACCGGCGCCCGCGCCGCGCCCTGGCGGCCGGCGGTCTGGCCCTCGCGCTCCTCGCGGCGTCCGGCGGGACCGCGTACGCGACCTGGAACCCGAACTCGGTCCTGGAGCCGAAGTTCTCCGGGCTGCTCTCCTCGGCCCCCTCCGTGGTCGGCAGCGCCCGCTCGATCGTCACCGAGTTCGACGTCTACCAGGAGGAGTTGGCCCGCCTGGTCACCAACGTCACCAAGCTCTACGACGTGACGTCCACGCTGCCCACGTACCGCCCGGACCCCTCCACGATCCGCGTCCTGCACGTCTCCGACATCCACCTCAACCCGGCCTCGTGGAAGATCATCGCGTCGCTCGTCGAGCAGTACCGGATCTCGGTCATCATCGACACCGGCGACACCATGGACCACGGCTCGGCCGCCGAGAACGCCTTCCTCGACCCGATCAGGGACCTCGGCGCGCCCTACGTGTGGATCCGCGGCAACCACGACTCGAAGACGACCCAGAAGTACCTGTCGTCCCGCAAGCGCTTCAAGAACGTCCGCGTACTCGACGACGGCAGGGCCGTCACGGTCGCGGGCCTGCGCATCGCCGGCACCGGGGACCCGCAGTACACCCCGGACCGCTCCACCAAGGCCCAGGGCGACCCGGCCGAGCGGATGGCGGGCATCCGGCTCGCCTCGGCGCTGCGCGACCAGCGGGCGGCGGGCACCCCGGTCGACATCGCGCTGGCGCACGAACCGGTGGCGGCCCGCGAGACGGACGGCGCGGTGCCGCTGGTCCTGGCCGGGCACATCCACCGCCAGAAGATGCAGGTGCTCCCCCTCGGGACCCGGCTCCGCGTCGAGGGCTCGACCGGCGGCAGCGGCCTGCGCGCGGTCGACGACAAATACCCCGATCCCGTCGAGACGTCCGTGCTCTATCTGGACAGCGCCACCAAGCGTCTGCAGGCCTGGGACGAGATCAGGCTCGGCGGTCTCGGCCTGTCGAAGGCCGAGGTCAGCCGCCACCTCCCCAAGGAGAACCAGCCGGGTGCGACCCCCTCGTCGCCCGGCTCCGCCTCCACCACCGATTCCGCCTCCACGGGCCCCCGGTAAACCGTTTTGGCGATAGCTCCCCGCATCCCATATGCTTCTCACGTCCCCGACGCGCTGCGAAGCGCCCAGGCGGGCCGATAGCCCTCATCGTCTAGCGGCCTAGGACGCCGCCCTTTCAAGGCGGTAGCACGGGTTCGAATCCCGTTGGGGGCACGTAAGTCCGTGTGCAACACTGTTGCACGCAACAGCTTGGTCCTGTGGAGCAGTTTGGAGTGCTCGCCACCCTGTCAAGGTGGAGGCCGCGGGTTCAAATCCCGTCAGGACCGCTGAAGTTCCTCGTGAACTTCGTGGCTGGGTAGCTCAGTTGGTACGAGCGATCGCCTGAAAAGCGATAGGTCGCCGGTTCGATCCCGGCCCCAGCCACAGGAATTAGGCCCCGTCCTCGGACGGGGCCTATTGCGTTGCCCGGCAGCCGGCCCTACACGGCCGCCGCGTGCAGCGGCTGGGTCCCGCGTCCGCCCGGATGCTTGTGCCGCCAGAACCAGAACAGGCCGCTCGACACGAGCCCCCACCCGGCCAGCACCAGGAACGGGAAGGCGTGCTGGTGGCCCTGGAAGTAGACCGCGGTGTGCTGGGCGTTCACCGACGCACCCGGTGGCAGCCACTGTCCGAGGCGGCCGACGAACGTGGGCAGCAGCGGCGGCGCCACCGCCCCGCCCGACGCCGGATTGCCCACCAGGACCAGCAGCCCCCAGGTCGGGATCATCGCCCAGCGGTGGAAGAACGTGTTGAACATCGTGAAGACCATCCCGCAGCTGAACATCGTCAGCGCGAGGATCAGCCAGGACTCGACGAACGGCAGATCCAGCGCGCCGAGCCCCCAGTCCACGACCGCCGCCACGGCGAACCCGCCGAACAGCGCGTAGATCACGGTGAAAGCGATCCGCTCGGCCGGGTTCAGGCCCCGCGCGTGCACGCTCAGCTGGATCGCCCCGACGAAGCCGATGATCACGGCCGCCAGCGAGATGTAGAAGATCGCCAGGCCCCGCGGGTCGCCGCTCTGCAGCGGGTGCAGGTCCTTGGCGGTGACCGGGATCCCGGTCTTCTTGCTGACGACGGGCGCGGCCTCCGAGAAGACCTGGGCCACGGAGACGCCGGACGCGCTGGACACGTCCAGCTCGACCCGGGCCCCCTTGTCGCGCACGTCGAGCACCGCGAAGATCCGCTGCTCGTCGATGGCCTTGCGGGCCGCTGCCCGGGTGGCGTAGTGCTTCAGATCGAGCTCCGCGTCGAGCGCCTTCTCCATCGCTCCGACGAAGGCACTGCGCCGCGCGGCGTCCCGCTCCCCGGTGACGCCGGTGGGGATGTTGTGCGGCGTGGGGTTCGCCATGGAGTACGTGTACGAGGCCGCGAACAGCGCCGCCGCCGCGGCCAGGATGACGACGAGCACGCACGCCGGCAGGAACGGGGACTTCTTGTACGAGGTCCAGCGCTCGGCCTTCGTCGGCGCCCGCCCGTGCTCACCGTGCGGGGGGTGCGGTCGCGGCTGTTCCTGTTCGTGCAAGGACGACATACCTGGACGCTAAAGCACAGATAAGCCGCATACACCCCGAGAGGGTCCACCTGCCGTCCACCTGCCGGGCGCTGTGGCAAAACCGTTCGCCACAAATTTCCCCGAGGTGAGATCCTGAAGGACGTATGTCTACGCAGCCTGCCCCCGCCCTGGACGCCGTCGCGCGGCGCCTCTCCGAGCTGTCCCTCCGTGACGCGCACCGTCTGGGCCGCAGGCTCGAAGGCGCGCGGAAGATCCGCAAGCCCGAGGCCCGCGCCGCCGTGGTCGCCGAGATCGACGCGGAGGCCGAGAAGGCCGAGGTCCGCATCGCCACCCGGCGCGAGCGCCGGTCGGCGCTCGACGTCACGTATCCCGAGCAGCTCCCGGTCAGCCAGAAGAAGGACGAGATCGCCGACGCGATCCGCGACCACCAGGTCGTGATCGTGGCGGGCGAGACGGGCTCCGGCAAGACGACACAGATCCCGAAGATCTGTCTCGACCTCGGCCGGGGCGTGCGCGGCATGATCGGGCACACCCAGCCCCGCCGGATCGCGGCCCGCACGGTCGCCGAGCGCGTCGCCGACGAGCTGCGCACGCCGCTGGGCGAGGCGGTCGGCTGGAAGGTGCGCTTCACCGACCAGGTCGGCCAGGACAGCACGTTCGTCAAGCTGATGACGGACGGCATCCTGCTGGCCGAGATCCAGACGGACCGCGAGCTGCGCGCGTACGACACGATCATCATCGACGAGGCCCACGAGCGGTCCCTCAACATCGACTTCCTGCTGGGCTACCTGGCCCAGCTGCTGCCGAAGCGCCCGGACCTCAAGGTCGTCATCACCTCGGCGACGATCGACCCGGAGCGCTTCTCACGGCACTTCGGGGACGCCCCGATCGTGGAGGTCAGCGGCCGCACGTATCCGGTCGAGGTGCGCTACCGACCGCTCCTCGAAGAGGAGTCGGACGACGCCGACCGCGACCAGATCACCGCGATCACGGACGCCGTCGAGGAGCTCCAGCGCGAGGGCGACAGCGGTGACATTCTCGTCTTCCTCTCCGGCGAGCGCGAGATCCGTGACACGGCGGACGCCCTGGAGAAGAAGAAGTTCCGCTTCACCGAAGTGCTCCCCTTGTACGCGCGGCTCTCGCACGCCGAGCAGCACCGCGTCTTCCAGCAGCACACGGGCCGACGCGTCGTCCTCGCGACGAACGTGGCGGAGACGTCCCTGACCGTCCCGGGCATCAAGTACGTCATCGACCCGGGCACCGCCCGCATCTCGCGCTACAGCCACCGTACGAAGGTGCAGCGCCTGCCCATCGAGGCGATCAGCCAGGCCAGCGCCAATCAGCGCAAGGGCCGCTGCGGCCGTACCTCGGACGGCGTCTGCGTACGCCTCTACAGTGAGGACGACTTCCTCGCGCGGCCCGAGTTCACGGACGCGGAGATCCTCCGGACGAACCTCGCCTCGGTCATCCTCCAGATGACGGCGGCCGGCCTCGGCGACATCGAGAAGTTCCCCTTCATCGACCCGCCGGACCACCGCAACATCCGCGACGGCGTCCAGCTCCTCCAGGAGCTCGGGGCGTTGGACCCCGGCGAGAAGGACTCCCGCAAGCGGCTCACTCCGCAGGGCCGCAAACTGGCCCAGCTTCCCGTAGACCCGCGTCTGGCCCGCATGGTGCTGGAGGCCGACAAGAACGGCTGCGTGCGCGAGGTCATGGTGATCGCGGCGGCCCTGTCGATCCAGGACCCGCGTGAGCGTCCCTCCGACAAGCAGGCGCAGGCCGACCAGCAGCACGCCCGCTTCAAGGACGAGACCAGCGACTTCCTGGCCCTCCTGAACGTGTGGCGCTACGTCCGTGAACAGCAGAAGGACCTGGGCTCCTCCGCCTTCCGCCGGATGTGCAAGCGCGAGTTCCTGAACTTCCTGCGCATCCGCGAATGGCAGGACATCTACACGCAGCTGCGCACGGTCGCCAAGCAGATGGGCATCCACCTCAATGAGGACGATGCCCCCGGCGACTCGATCCACGTCTCCCTCCTCTCCGGTCTCCTCTCCCATATCGGGATGAAGGACGTGAAGGAGACGAAGGAGTCCGTCCAGAAGGACCCCAAGCAGCGCGAGCGCGGCGGCGGCCGCAACGAGTACATCGGCGCCCGCAACGCCAAGTTCGCGATCTTCCCCGGCTCGGCCCTCTTCAAGAAGCCGCCCCGCTTCGTGATGTCGGCCGAACTGGTCGAGACATCCCGCCTGTGGGCGCGGGTCAACGCGCGGATCGAGCCCGAGTGGGTCGAGCCGCTGGCCGAGCACCTCCTCAAGCGCACCTACAGCGAGCCGCACTGGGAGAAGGACCAGGCGGCCGTGATGGCGTACGAGAAGGTGACGCTGTACGGCGTTCCGCTCGTCGCCCAGCGGAAGATCAACTACGGCCGGATCGACGCCGAGGTCTCCCGCGAGCTGTTCATCCGCAACGCGCTGGTCGAGGGCGACTGGCGCACACACCACAAGTTCTTCGCCGCCAACCGCAAACTCCTCACCGAGGTCGAGGAGTTGGAGCACCGGGCGCGCCGCCGCGACATCGTGGTCGACGACGACACCCTCTACGACTTCTACGACCAGCGGGTGCCCGAGGACGTCGTCTCCGGAGCGCACTTCGACTCCTGGTGGAAGAAGAAGCAGCGCGAGGAGCCGGAGCTGCTCGACTTCGAGCGGTCCATGCTCATCCGCGAGTCCGCGGAGGCCGTCACCAAGGACGACTACCCGGACACCTGGCACCAGCGGAACCTGAAGTTCCGGGTGACGTACCAGTTCGAGCCCGGGGCGGACGCGGACGGCGTGACCGTCCACATCCCGCTCCAGGTCCTGAACCAGGTGGACGACGAAGGCTTCGACTGGCAGATCCCCGGTCTGCGCGAGGACGTCGTGGTCGAGCTGATCCGGTCCCTGCCCAAGCCGATCCGCCGCAATTACGTGCCGGCCCCCAACTTCGCCAAGGCGTTCCTGGAGCGGGCCGTGCCGCTGCAGGAGCCGCTGCCGACGACGCTCGCGCGCGAGCTGCAGCGGATGGTCGGCGTCCCGGTGTCGCCCGACGACTTCGACCTGAGCCGCGTACCGGACCACTTGAAGATCACTTTCCGGATCGTCGACGAGCGGCGCCGCAAGCTCGCCGAGGACAAGGACCTGGAGACCCTCAAGCTGCGGCTGAAGCCCAAGGCCCGCCAGGCCATCTCCCAGGCGGCGGCCGCGACGGCCGAGCGCTCCGGCGGCGAGTCCGTCGAGCGCAAGGGCCTGGCCGACTGGACCATCGGCACGCTCTCCCGCGTCTTCGAGACACGGCGCGCGGGCCAGCCGGTCAAGGCGTATCCGGCGCTCGTGGACGACGGAGACACCGTGTCCGTACGCCTCTTCGACACCGAGGCCGAGCAGGCGCAGGCCATGTGGAAGGGCACGCGCCGGCTCATCCTGCGCAACATCCCGGTGAACCCCGGCAAGTTCGCCTCGGACAAGCTGAGCAACGCCCAGAAGCTGGCCCTGTCCGCGAACCCGCACGGCACCGTGCAGGCCCTCTTCGACGACTGCGCCATGGCGGCCGCCGACAAGCTCATCGGAGACTTCGGCGGCCCCGCCTGGGACGAGGAGTCGTACCGCAAGCTCTACGAGAAGGTGCGCGCGGAGATCGTCGACACGACCGTGCGGACGGTCGGGCAGGTGCAGCAGGTCCTCGCGGCCTGGCAGGCCTGTGAGCGGCGTCTGAAGTCCACGACCAGTCCGACGCTGCTGCCCAACCGCCAGGACGTGCGCACGCAGTTGACGGCCCTGGTCCACCCCGGCTTCGTGACGGGCACGGGCCTGCGCCGGCTGCCCGACCTGATGCGGTACTTGGTCGCGGCCGACCGCCGGCTCCAACAGATGCCGACCGGCGTCCAGCGGGACACCACCCGCATGGAGAAGGTCCACGAGATGCAGGACGAGTACGCCTGGCTGCTCGAACAACTGCCGCAGGGGCGGCCCGTGCCGCAGGAGGTACTGGACATCCGCTGGATGATCGAGGAGCTCCGCGTCAGCTACTTCGCGCACGCGCTGGGCACGGCGTACCCCGTCTCGGACAAGCGGATCGTGAAGGCGATCGACGCCGCCGCGCCGTGAGCGGCCGGGTACGTGGAGTGAGTTCGACCGGCGGGCCTGCACTGCTGTAGAGTCCTGCTCGCAGCGCAACGCAGTAACAGCGCAGCGAAACCTGGTCCTGTGGAGCAGTTTGGAGTGCTCGCCACCCTGTCAAGGTGGAGGCCGCGGGTTCAAATCCCGTCAGGACCGCAGTAGATGAGAAGCCCGCACCGAATCGGTGCGGGCTTCTTCTCGTATGTCCTCGCATGCCCCCATATGCCGCGGAAGGCGCCCTTGACGGCGGCGCGGCCCCTCGGTACGCCAGAACCAGGCGGAACCGGGGCCAGGACAGGAGGCTGATGCATGGCGACACCGATACGACGGCACGAAACCCGCGCCCTGTTGCGCGCGCACCTCTCCGCCGCCTCCGGCCGGCCTCATCTGACCCGGCACTGCCCGATCTGCCACCGACTCCTGCGGCTGGCCATGGACCCCGCCACAGAGGCCCAGGAGGACCTTGAGAGCGCCTGGGAGGGCGACGAGGACGAAAGTCCCCCGAAGGGGTGACCTAAGCCGCCCCACGCGCCCCTCAACTGGTGGGAGCCTGGGGAGAGTCGGAGACGACCCCGGGACCGCCTGAGCGCGCCGGCCTCCTCTAGCGCACAGGCGTCACCGGCAACAACCTCCGCGGTATGTGACGGGTGTCACCGAACTAGTTTTGGAAACACCGTTTCTTACACCCTTCCTACAACTGCTCAATTTAATATGTGCAATTGCACCACTCTCACAGCGGGCCGCCAGGCACCGCTCAGGGACCGGCCGGGGACCGCCCGGGTCCGGGCCGGGGAACCCCCCAAGGTCCGACAAGGGCACCCACAGAACACCGCCGACCAGGCGCTCAGCGCACAAAAAAGATCGCGCTGGACCCGGCGGAGTCCAGCGCGATCGACGACGCGCCCGTGATGCAGTGGAGATGACGCTTCAGTGGGCAGCGGTCCTGTTGGGGCAGGACCCACGTCGTGTGGTGCAAGGTGGGCGCGAAACGAGTTGGGGGACCCGAAACGCCCGGTATTGCTGCGTTATGCGGTGCCTCAGGCCTCGCTGCGCTGCTGCGGAATACCCGCAAGCAGTGCGCGGACCTCGGCCTCGCGGTAACGGCGGTGCCCGCCGAGCGTACGAATCGACGTGAGCTTGCCAGCCTTCGCCCAGCGCGTGACCGTCTTCGGGTCCACGCGGAACATCGTGGCGACCTCGGCGGGGGTCAGCAGCGGCTCGGCATCAGGGGTGCGAGCGGTCATGAGCGGCCTCCTCGGGAGAACCGAACCTTCTCGGTTCTTTCCTTTAAATTCTGCACCTTGACCCGCGTTGCCCGAAATGGCGGACACGGGTCGAGTCGGTTATAGGACGAACGGCTTGTCCTCGGCACTACAACTACACCATCCGTCCAGCCTCGTCGGCCAAACCGATGGAATTGCCCTCCCAGGTGTTCATCAGCGACGGAAGCCGATGGACCATGCCATAGCGGACAGTCACGCCACAGTGACGATCAGTCACAGAGCGATCAGGAGTCGTCAGACCCCCCAGCGACAGTGCAATGCCGAGTAATCCATCCATGCTTGCCTATGGGTGGACATAGCCGGACGGATGGAGCCCTCCCCGGACTCCTTGTCCTATTTTGGCACGAGGAGGGGTGATGGGCGCAAGGGCGTAGTTAGTGCAGTCCGTCACGCTTGACACAAAAGCCCGGATCGGGACGTAGGTCCCGAAGAAGCCTGTGCGTCCCGAGAGTTGGGTTCACAGCCCGCTCTCAGTTGGAGTTCTGCCGGTCCCGCACTGCCCGCCAGCGTGCCACGAGCCGGGCGTACGCCTCCCCCGCTCCGTCGTCGTCACCGGAGCGCAGCGCCTCGATGCCCTCGGCGACGTCGGCCGCCGAGTGGTCACCGTCGAGCACGTCGGGCGGCAGCGAGTGCGCGAGACCGCCGTAGTCGAGCTCGACGAGCGAGCGGGGGTGGAACTCCTCCAGCCAGCGCCCCACGTCCAACAGCCCGTCGATCAGGGGACTTTCGTCGATCGCGTCCCTCAGCGCCTTCAGCCCGCGCGCGACCCGCCGCCTCGCCTGCACCATCGGGGTGCGGTAGCGCAGCACCGGACCGCCCTCGGCCGTCTCGCCCCCGGCCCCCTTGGCCTCGTACTCGCGCTCCTCGTCGGCGACGAGCACGAACCAGCTCAGCGGCACCTGCCACGTCGACGTACGGATCCAGGGCCGCGCGTCCGGATTGCGCTCCAGCCAGCGCTCGTAGTCGTCGGACGCCTGCCGGCGCACCACCGGCGGGAGCGCCGCGTCCAGGACCGGGGCCGGCAGCAGCCCCGGCAACGCCTCCAGGGCCTGCCAGCCGCGCAGCCGGGTGCGCCACGGGCAGACGCACAGCACCCCCTCGACCTCGATCACGAACGCGTCGTCGCTCTCGTGCACCGGCACCGGAATCGGCGGTACCGGGAGCAAGTCGGCCAGGGAGCGGTGCAGTTCGTCCTGGCAGGAGGGATGGTGCTCGCGCTTCGCGTACCGCTCCCAGTGGCCCCGCTCCGGCTGCGGAAAAGCCGCGAGGGGTTCGTACACGCGCAGATACGCCGCGTACGGGACGGTCACCGACGACACCTTGGGCACGGCTGCTCCCTCCCCCGCCGTCCGGCTGGAAAACACTGCAAATCGTCCCACGGCGGGATCGCGCGGGACTCGGCGGGATTCGACCGTACGTCCCTCGCCCCTCCGCGCGAGAGAGTGATCCTCGGCACTGCGGCCGTGGCGGGCACGTACACGCTCTAATCTCGTGCCCACGAAAAGACGGAAAGCCCGCCACCCGCACGGGATTCCGCCCAACCGCCGCTACGTACTTGGGAGTCACCACAGTGACCGATGTGACCGGCGACCCTGTCACCATCTCCGGCGCCTCCGCTGCCTCTGATGTGCTGCACACGCTCTTCCACTCGGACCAGGGCGGGCACGAGCAGGTCGTGCTCTGCCAGGACCGGGCGAGCGGCCTCAAGGCCGTCATCGCCCTGCACAACACCGCCCTGGGCCCGGCCCTCGGCGGCACGCGCTTCTACCCGTACGCCTCCGAGGCCGCGGCCGTCGCCGACGCCCTGAACCTGGCGCGCGGCATGTCGTACAAGAACGCCATGGCCGGCCTCGACCACGGCGGCGGCAAGGCCGTGATCATCGGCGACCCCGATGTGATCAAGAGCGAGCAACTGCTGCTCGCGTACGGCCGGTTCGTGGCCTCCCTCGGCGGCCGGTACGTGACGGCCTGCGACGTCGGCACCTACGTGGCCGACATGGACGTGGTCGCGCGCGAGTGCCGCTGGACCACCGGGCGCTCCCCCGAGAACGGCGGCGCGGGCGACTCCTCCGTGCTCACCGCCTACGGCGTCTTCCAGGGCATGCGGGCCAGCGCCCAGCACCTGTGGGGCGACCCGACGCTGCGCGGCCGCAAGGTCGGCGTCGCGGGCGTCGGCAAGGTGGGGCACCACCTGGTCGAGCACCTGCTGTCGGACGGCGCCGAGGTCGTGGTGACGGATGTGCGCCCCGAGTCCGTGCGGCGCGTCACGGACCAGCACCCCGAAGTCGCGGTGGCCGCCGACACCGAAGAGCTGATCCGCGTCGAGGGGCTCGACATCTACGCCCCCTGCGCGCTGGGCGGCGCCCTGAACGACGACAGCGTGCCGGTGCTCACCGCGAAGGTGGTGTGCGGCGCTGCCAACAACCAGCTCGCGCACCCGGGCGTCGAGAAGGACCTCGCCGATCGCGGGATCCTCTACGCCCCGGACTATGTGGTGAACGCGGGCGGCGTCATCCAGGTCGCCGACGAACTGCACGGTTTCGACTTCGACCGGTGCAAAGCCAAGGCCTCGAAGATCTTCGACACCACGCTTTCCATCTTCGCGCGCGCAAAGGACGATGGGATTCCGCCAGCCGCCGCGGCCGACCGGATCGCCGAACAGAGGATGGCGGAGGCGCGTTCCCGGCACTGATCGGGGCGGCTACGTAACGAGAGTCACGCCGATCGGCGGGTCGCCGTCCAAGAAGAGGTTAAAATGCAGCTGACCAGCGAGGACAGGGCTCCTTGCTGGTCCTGTGCACAGGCGCGTCCTGCGGGCGACGTACCGTATGGGCGTGGGCTCAGGTACCGTGGAAGCCCTACGGACCGGTCTCCTTACGGGGAGCCCGTTCCAGTTCATGAACGCGTGTCAAGACTCTGGGGCCACCGAGCCCCGTATTCGAGGGGGTCGAGCCATGGGGCGCGGCCGGGCAAAGGCCAAGCAGACGAAGGTCGCCCGCCAGCTGAAGTACAGCAGCGGCGGGACTGACCTGTCGCGTCTGGCCAATGAGCTGGGCGCATCGTCGGAGCCAGTATCGAATCAGCCGCCTAACGGCGAGCCTTTCGAGGACGACGACGAGGAAGACGACCCGTACGCCCGCTATGCGGATCTGTACGACGAGGGCGAGGACGAGGACTCCGACGGGTCCGGTCCTTCGTCTCAGCGCCGCGGCGCTTGACCTCGTACCAGCACCACCAGCACGTAGCTGATCTCTGCTGACTGATTTCTGCTTCCTGCTGCACTTCACCCGGTCCGGGGTGGTCACCACGCCGGACCGGGTTTTGTGCTGTCTTCTTCCGTGCTGCCTTCGGAGCGCCGCTCCGGACTCCTGCCCCGCGCGGCGCCCCGGAGGGGCCTACTTCGCGTAGTCGCCCGTGAGCTCGGCGCCCGTGGCGTGCTCGCCGCGGTCGGTGATCTCGCCGGCCACCCAGGACTCCACGCCGCGGTCGGCGAGGGTCGTGAGGGCGACGTCGACCGACTCCTGCGGGACGATCGCCATCATGCCGACGCCCATGTTCAGCGTCTTCTCGAGCTCCAGGCGCTCCACCTGGCCGGCCTTGCCGACGAGGTCGAAGATCGCTCCAGGGGCCCACGTGGAGCGCTCCACGGTGGCGTGCAGGCCGTCCGGGATCACCCGGGCGAGATTGGCCGCGAGACCGCCGCCGGTGATGTGGCTGTAGGCGTGGACCTCTGTGGTGCTGGTGAGGGAGAGACAGTCCAGGGAGTAGATCTTCGTCGGCTCCAGGAGCTCCTCGCCGAGCGTCCGGCCGAGCTCGTCGACCTGCTGCTCCAGGGCCATCCCGGCGTGCTCCAGGAGGACGTGGCGGACCAGCGAGTACCCGTTCGAGTGAAGACCGGACGACTCCATGGCGATCACCGCGTCACCCTTACGGATGCGATCCGGTCCCAGCAGGTTGTCGTACTCCACGACACCCGTGCCGGCGCCGGCGACGTCGAAGTCGTCCGGGCCGAGCAGTCCGGGGTGCTCGGCCGTCTCACCGCCGACGAGGGCGCAGCCCGCGAGGACGCAGCCTTCGGCGATGCCCTTCACGATCGCGGCGACACGCTCCGGGTGGACCTTGCCGACGCAGATGTAGTCGGTCATGAAGAGCGGCTCGGCGCCGCACACGACGATGTCGTCCATGACCATCGCGACGAGGTCGTGCCCGATGGTGTCGTAGACGCCGAGGCGGCGGGCGATGTCGACCTTGGTGCCGACGCCGTCGGTCGCGGAGGCCAGCAGGGGCCGCTCGTACTTCTTGAGGGCGGAGGCGTCGAAGAGGCCGGCGAAACCGCCGAGGCCGCCGAGGACCTCGGGGCGCTGCGTCTTCTTCACCCACTCCTTCATCAGCTCGACGGCGCGGTCGCCCGCTTCGATGTCCACGCCCGCGGAGGCATAGCTGGCACCGGTGCCCACGCGGGGAGCACGCTCGGAAGACTCAGAAGACATGAGTGTGGAGAGCTTTCGTGTCGGAGCTGCGGAGGTTACGGACGACGGATCGCGTCGTTCGCCGCCGTGGACGCCGGACCCGCGGCCAGTTCCGTCTCCAGGAGCTGCTTGCCGAGCAGTTCGGGGTCGGGAAGATCCATCGGGTACTCGCCGTCGAAGCAGGCGCGGCAGAGGTCCGGCTTGGCGATGGTGGTCGCCTCGATCATGCCGTCGATGGAGATGTAGGAGAGCGAGTCGGCACCCAGCGAGGTGCCGATCTCCTCGACCGACATGCCGTTGGCGATCAGCTCCGCGCGGGTCGCGAAGTCGATGCCGAAGAAGCAGGGCCACTTCACGGGCGGGGACGAGATCCGGATGTGGACCTCCGCCGCGCCCGCCTCGCGGAGCATGCGGACCAGGGCGCGCTGCGTGTTGCCGCGGACGATCGAGTCGTCGACGACCACGAGCTTCTTGCCCTTGATCACTTCCTTGAGGGGGTTCAGCTTCAGCCGGATGCCGAGCTGGCGGATCGTCTGCGAGGGCTGGATGAAGGTGCGGCCCACGTAGGCGTTCTTCACCAGGCCCGCACCGAAGGGGATGCCGCTGGCCTCGGCGTAACCGATCGCGGCCGGCGTGCCGGACTCCGGGGTCGCTATGACGAGATCGGCCTCTGCGGGGGCCTCCTTCGCCAGGCGGCGGCCCATCTCCACGCGGGAGAGGTACACGTTCCGGCCCGCGATGTCCGTGTCGGGACGGGCCAGATAGACGTACTCGAAGACACAGCCCTTGGGCTTTGCTTCGGCGAAGCGGGACGTTCGCAGGCCGTTCTCGTCGATCGCGACGAACTCGCCCGGCTCGATCTCACGTACGTACGCGGCGCCGCAGATGTCGAGAGCGGCGGACTCGGAGGCGACGACCCAGCCGCGCTCCAGGCGGCCGAGGACCAGCGGGCGGATGCCCTGCGGGTCACGGGCCGCGTACAGGGTGTTCTCGTTCATGAAGACGAGCGAGAAGGCGCCCTGGGCCTGGGGCAGCACCTTGGGCGCGGCCTCTTCTATGGTCAGGGGCTTGCCGTCGTCGTCGACCTGGCCCGCGAGCAGCGCGGTGATCAGGTCGGTGTCGTTCGTGGCGGCGACCTGCGTCGACCGCCCGTTCTCCTTGGGGAGGGCGGCGACCATCTCGGCGAGCTGCGCCGTGTTGACCAGGTTGCCGTTGTGACCGAGCGCGATCGAGCCGTGCGCGGTGGCACGGAACGTCGGCTGGGCGTTCTCCCAGACGGAGGCCCCGGTGGTCGAGTAGCGGGCGTGACCGACCGCGATATGACCTTGCAGGGAGCTCAGGGACGTTTCGTCGAAGACCTGGGAAACGAGTCCCATGTCCTTGAAGACGAGGATCTGGGAACCATTACTGACCGCGATTCCCGCGGATTCCTGACCCCGGTGTTGGAGGGCGTAGAGCCCGAAGTAAGTGAGCTTGGCGACCTCTTCACCCGGAGCCCAGACACCGAAGACGCCGCAAGCGTCCTGGGGGCCTTTCTCGCCGGGGAGCAGATCATGATTGAGTCGACCGTCACCACGTGGCACGCCTTCGAGTGTAGGCGAGATCGACCACGGGTCCGAATTGGGGATGGTCGGTTCCTACGTCGACGGGGCCCCGCCGCGCTTGGTGGAAGCCACCGGACGCGCGTAGCGCGAGACGGCGCCGAAGGCTCCTCGGGCCCGGTATTGCAGGGCTCCGCCGCTGTTCGCCGGGGTGAATGCCGGGTCGGCCGGGCCGCGGGGTGGCGCCCGCGCCGAATGTGACGGGACGCACTCCGTGCGTCCGGAGTGCGGACCGGCCGTTGACAGGTGTACGTCCGGGTCGGCATCGTCCTGGATCATGCAGCCCCTCCGTGACCGCACGGTCACCCTCGTGGAGCGCCGGCACGTCGACCTCGTCCGTGTCGCCAGCGCGATCTGTCGCCGCGCCTGAGCTGTCCCGCCGTACCCCGCCGTACCCGGAACGTCCGTGTTCCGCTCCTTCGCGCCGGAGGAGCGGGGCCCCTTCCTGCTTCCTTCCAGCTCCTGCGGAGACCTTCCATGCCCTCGCATGCCTCGAACCTGTCCCGGCGCGCCTTCGGCGGGGTGATCGGCGCCTCGGCGACCGTCGCCGCGCTCGGCACAGCGGCCCCGCCCGCCGAAGCCGCGTCCGAACCCGCTCCGGCGGAGCGCCCGTTCCGTGCCGCCGGACGGCCCGCCAAGCGGCCCAACATCCTGTTCATCCTCGGTGACGACCTGGGCTGGGCCGACCTCTCCTCGTACGGCGCTCCGCACATCAACACCCCCCACCTGGACAAGCTGGCCCGGCAGGGGGTCCGCTTCACCGACGCGTACAGCGGCTCCGCGACCTGCTCGCCGACCCGGTTCAGCCTCTACACGGGCCGTTATCCGGGGCGTACGAAGGGCGGGCTCGCCGAGCCGATCGCCGACCGGTCCGTCGGGCTCGACCCGAACCACCCCACCCTCGCCTCGCTGCTGCGGGGCGCCGGGTACGCGACCGCGCTGATCGGCAAGTGGCACTGCGGCTATCTGCCGGACTACTCGCCGACCAAGTCGGGCTGGGACGAGTTCTTCGGAAACTTCGGCGGGGCCCTGGAGTACTACTCGAAGCTCGGGCTCGCCGGTGAGTACGACCTGTACAAGGGCGACGTACGGGAGGGCGACGCCGAGTACAAGGACCTGCGGTACTACACGCGGATCCTGACCGAGCGGGCGAGCGAGTACGTGGGGCGCGACCACGGCGACAAGCCGTGGCTGCTCAACCTGAACTTCACCACCCCGCACTGGCCGTGGATAGCCGACGGCGACGAGGCGGAGAGCGCCGAGGTCGTACGGAAGATCAAGGCCGGGAACGCCGGGGCGCTCTTCCACAACGACGGCGGGTCCGTGGAGAAGTACACGGAGATGGTCCAGGACCTGGACCGGTCGGTCGGGCAGGTGCTGAAGGCGCTCAAGGAGTCCGGGCAGGAGAAGGACACCCTCGTCTTCTTCGCCTCGGACAACGGCGGCGAGCGCTTCTCCTACAACTGGCCGCTGACCGGCAACAAGTCGTCCCTCCAGGAAGGCGGCATCCGCGTGCCGACGATCGTGCGCTGGCCCGCGCGTCTGGACGGCGGGCAGGTCAGCCACGAGCCCGTCTTCACGCCCGACTGGACGGCGACGCTGCTCGAGATCGGCGGGGCGCGGCCCGACCAGGCGTACCCGCTCGACGGCACCAGCCTCGCCGGATATCTGCTGCGCGGCGAGGAACTGGCCGAGCGCGAGCTGTTCTGGCGGGTGCGCGGGGAGCGCGCCGTGCGGCGCGGCGACTGGAAGTACTACCGCGGAAAGGGCGGCGCGGACCAGCTGTTCGACCTCTCCGCCGACCGGCGCGAGCAGGCCGACCGGGCGGCAGACGAGCCGGCGCTGCTGGCCGAGCTGAAGGCCGTCTGGGAGAAGAAGGACAAGGAGCTCCTGCCGTACCCGGCCTGAGGGCCCCGCGGCCGGGCGTCACTTCGCCGCCCTGAGCCCTACCGCGGTGCCGTCGGCCGCGGTCAGGGTGAGGCCGTCGCCCTGGATCTCGTAGCTCGCCTTGCCGTCGAGGACGCTCTTCATCGTCTTCTCCAGCTCCGCGGCCTCACCGACGCAGCCCATCTTGGTGCTGACCAGCGGGCCGAAGGTGATGCGGCCGTCCTTGACGGTGGCCTTGGCGCTGCCGCTGTTGCAGCCGAGGCGGGCTTGGACGTGGCCGTCCTTGTCGAAGACGAGCCGGGCCCGGTCCCGCGCCGCCTCCGGCAGGGACTGGGCCGCGTCGCCGGAGTGGAGCGTGTCGACCGTCCACCGCGTGCCCACGAGCTCGGCGTCACGCTGCTTGGCGAGGCGAATCGTGTCGCCGTTGGCGCGGGTGAGTGTGAGCCGGTCGTCGCCCTGGGCCTTGACGGTGTTCTTGTCGGCGAGGGCGCGGGCGAGGGTCTTCTCGAAGGCGCGCTGGTTCTTGTCGGCGCACCCCATGAGCGTCGTCCTCGATGTGCCCAGGTCGACACTGTCGCCGTCGACCCTGGCCTGCGCGTCGAAGTCGTTGCAGCCGTAGTTTCCGCGTACTCGTTCGTCCGAGACGAACTTCAGGTACGTGCCGCTCGGTGCCTTCGTCGTCGCCCCGTCCACCGTCACGCTCTCCACGTTCCAGGTGACGCCGGCGACCGGAGCGCCGCCGACCTTCACCGTGCCGGGCGCCTTCTCGTTACCGCAGGCCGCGACGGTGGTGAGCGCGACCAGGGGCAGAGCGGCGGTGAACAGGGCGCGGGTGCTGCGTTGCGTGAACATGCCGATGGGACGGGGCGGCCCCCCGGATCGGTTCCGTACCGCCGTTCGTTTCACGCCATGATCGGCAACAGCCCTGTCAGATCGGCTCGTTCACCGCTTGCGCTGACGAGCGCGTCGTCGATCGCCACCGACCACGGCGTACGTCCCGTGGCAAGCCGGATCCAGGTCAGCGGGTCCGTCTCCACCACGTTCGGCGGGGTGCCGCGGGTGTGCCGGGGGCCCTCCACGCACTGGACGACGGCGAACGGCGGGACCCGCACCTCGGTCGAGGCCCCCGGCGCCTTCAGGGCGAGCGCGTCGGCGAGCAGCCGGGTGCAGGCGGCCAGCGCCTGCCGGTCGAACGGGACGTCGAGGCCGGCCACCGCGTCGTTCAGATCGTCCGTGTGGACGACGAGTTCGACGGTGCGGGTGACGAGATAGTCGGCGAAGGACATGGCGCCGGTCCGCACCGGGAGCACCCGGCTGTCGGCGGTTTCGGCCAGGTTCGCCACGAAGCGCTCCTCGGTCCGGGCGAGCAGCGCCGTGATGTCGGGGTGGTCGCGGGCGACGTCACGGCTGCGGTCCGCGATGCCCGGCGCGTTGGCGGCCGTGGCGAACGGCCAGTCGAGCGCGGCCACCTCGGACTTGGCCGGCTCCGGCAGCGCGAGGAACCGGTCGACCGCGCCGAGGGCCATCGACAGGTGCGCGAGCAGGTCCCGCACCGTCCAGTCGCCGAGCCGCGTCGGGCCCGCGAGCTGCTCGGGCGTGAGGCTCTCGGCCGCCTTCCGTACGTTCCCGAACTGGGTCAGCACGGCATCGCGGATCTTGGCGGAGGCGTAGGCACGCACACGCTTCTTGGACGCCGCCCCGGTCCCTCCGACGCCGCCCCTGCCACTGCTGCCACTACCGCTCGGCGAAGGTGTCATGCCGGCGACCCTACGCCCGCACCGCGAACCCGCTCATCCCCATTTCGACCAGCGCGAACGCCCGCTCCACGCGCTCCGGAGCACCCGCCGCGACATCCGCCGGGGACTCGCCCGCCAACACCCTCCGATGGTGCTCGCTCATCAACGTGCTGACCACACCCGCCAGTTGGGCCGCGGCCACCGCGGAGAGCAGCGCGTCCCCGGTCTCCTCGGTGAGCACTTCGGCGGCGAGCCGCTCGCTGCGCACCGACCACAGCAGGGCACGGCGGGCCAGGGCGGGTGTGCCGTTGATCAGCTGGATCAGCGCCAGCTCGCCGCCCTCCTCGCTCAGCCCGATCGACGGGTCCCGCTCGGCGACCTTGCGCAGGACCATCCCGCGCGTCGCGTCGACCGCGGTCTGCCCCGGCGCGCGCTCCCTGAGGGCCCGCGCAAGGTCCTCGATGTGCTCCTCCATGGGGCTGAGCAGCAGGTCTTCCTTGGTCTTGAAGTAGTTGAAGACCGTCATCTTCGAGACCTCGGCGGCCTCGGCGATCTGCGCGACGGAGACCTGGTCGAAGCCGTGCTCCAGAAACAGGTCCGCGGCCGTGCGCCACAGCTTCGACGCCGTCTGCTTCTTCTTGCGCTCGCGCAGCCCGAGTCCGTCGTCAGCCATGGCGACACTGTACCAAGACAAAATTTAGTCCCGGCTTAAATATTGACTCGGTATATTTTCTCAGGCACGGTGAACCGCATGCCCCCTCCCGCGACACCGGCCCCGGCGACTCCGATGACCTCAACTGCGATGACCACGGCTCAACGCAAGGTCGGGATGGTCCTCTGCCTCCTCACGATCGTCCTGGCCGTCCTCGACATGCAGATCGTCTCGGCGGCCGCCGTGCCGATCGTCCGCGACCTCGACCCGGCACACGGCATCGACCGATTCCCCTGGCTGGTCAGCGCGTTCGCGCTCGCTTCGGCCGCGATGCTGCCGCTGTACGGCAGGCTGTGCGACACCCTCGGCGCCAAACGGGTCTTCGTCGGGGCCGTCGCCACGTTCCTCCTCGGCTCGGCGCTGTGCGGGCTCGCCCAGTCGATGACCCAGCTGATCGCGGCCCGCGCCGTGCAGGGCCTGGGCGGCGGCGGCCTGATGAGCGTCACGATGGTGGTGATCGCCCACCTCAGGGACCCCGACGACGACCGGAACGGTGGCAGCGGCGGCGGGCTCGGCGGCATCGTGGCCGGCGGCGGCATGGCGCTCGGCCCCTGGCTCGGCGGCTTCCTCTCCGACCACGCGAGCTGGCGCTGGATCTTCTACGTCAACCTGCCCATCGGCCTCGCCGTCCTCGCCGCCTCCGCGCTCGTCCTGAACCTGCCGGAGCACCCGGTGCGCCGCCCCGTCGACTGGGCCGGGGCGGCTCTGGCCGCCGCGTTCTCCACGGCTCTGCTGCTGGCCACCGACTGGGGCGGCAAGAAGTACGCCTGGTCGTCACCGGAGATCATCGGGCTGCTGTGCGCGGCCACCGCGGGGCTCGGCCTCTTCCTCTGGCGCCAGTCCCGCGCCGCCGAACCCGTCCTCCCCCTCTCGCTCTTCCGCATCCCCGAACTGCGCTGGGGCTTCGCCGTCCAGGGCATCACCGGCGCCGCCATGATGTGCGCGATCTACTACGTCCTGGTCTATCTCCAGGTCGCCCGGGGTCTCTCCAGCTCCGCCGCGGGCCTGTATCTGCTGCCGATGGCGCTCGGGATGACGGCCGCCGGACTGCTCGCGGGACGGCTGCGCTGGTCGGCACGGACCTTCACCGTCACCGGCACCCTGACGATGACGACGGTCTTCGTCCTCCTCGCCACGACCCTCGGGCCCGACACCTCCCTGTGGCTGGTCCGCGCCGAACTGCTCCTGGCCGGAATCGGCTTCGGACAGCTCATCGGCCAATTGATCCAACTCGTGCAGGACGCCGCTCCCCGCCCGCTGCTCGGCGTGGCCACGACGAGCATCCGCTTCTTCCAGACCCTCGGAAACGCGCTGGGCGCGGCCCTCTTCGGCACCATGCTGTTCCGCCTGCTCGACACCGACGTCAACACCATCCCCACGCTGCGCGGCGCCCAACACGCCGTCGCTGTAAGGGACTTCGTCCACGCCACTGACCTCGTGTTCTGGTGCGGGGCCGCCGTGATGCTGCTCGGAACCCTGCTGGCCACGCGACTGCCTCGCCGCCACGGAGCAGACACCGGCGCACCGCCGCTCAGCCGACCCGCGTCCGACCAGCCGGCGCCGGATCGGCCTGCACTCGATCGGCCTGCGCTCGATCGACCGTGAACGTCTCGCCGCCCGCCGGCACCACGACCCCGCTCCAGCGGAACGGGAGGCCTGCCGCCGAGTCCGGGTCGGGGCCGTCCATCAGCTGGAAGTGGACGTGCGGCTCCGTCGAGTTCCCGGAGTTGCCGCAGCGGGCCAGCTCCTGGCCGGCCCGCACCCGGTCGCCGGGGCGCACCGCGAGGGAGCCGCGCCGCAGATGCCCGTACAGGGCGTGGACCCCGTCCCCCAGATCGAGCACGACATGGTTGCCGATGATCCAGCCCGCGCCGCCCATCTCCCGTATCGCACTCTCCAGGAGCATCAAGTAGGCAAGCGCGGCACCGGAGTTGCGGCTCATGTGGTCGCGGCGCCAGTCGGAAACGTGGACGACCGTGGCATCCGCGACGGCGTACAGCGGCTCGCCGAATCCGGGGAAGGCACGGGGGCGCCGGGCAATCGGCCACACGGCGGCGAACCCGGGCCGCTCCCGCTCCCCGTCGTCGCCCTCCGCCACGATGTCGATCGCGTAGGTCTGCCCGTACGCGTGCGTGCCGTGGCTCGGCACCTTGTCCGCCGGACTGTTCACCGCGGTCCAGCGCCCGCGCACCGGTGGGTCCACCTCGACGGGTTCCCGGTCGGCGTCCTTCGGGCGGGGCGTGAGTCTGCCCATGGCCAGCGCCACCGCGAAGGACAGCCCTCCCGGCACGAACGCCCAGCCCCAGGCCAGTGGCCAGCCGTCGAAGAACTCCCCGACGATCATGGCCAGGAACGCCAGCTGAAGCAGGCGGTAGAACACCATCGCGGTCTTGCGTACAGACAGATTGCGTACAGACAGATTGCGCACGGACATGGCTCCCCCAGTTTTGGTCCCGCTCGTCTCGTCTCGTCGTCTCGTCCCGTCAGGCCGGTCGGGCCGCGGTCAGCGCCACCAGGAGCGGCACGACTCTCCCCGCCGGCACCTCATAGCGCCCCCGCCCCGCGGAACGCAGCCACCCGGCAGCGGTCAACTGCCGCAGGTGGTGGTAGATCTGGCCGCTGGTCCCCACGTCGTCGAGCTCGGCCAGCTCGGTGGCGGAGGTGCGCCCGCTGAGGACCTCGCGCAGCAGCCGGAGTCGCAGCCCATGCCCCAGCGCGGCGAACGCCTCGGCCACATCGGTCCAGTCGGACGCGAGCAGCTCGTCGGTGACAGCCCCGTACTGCCACTCGTACTCCCGGCCTCCCTCCGCGCCCGGCAGCCGCACCGATCCCGTGAACAGCACGCCGCCGCCCGTGACGTCGGCGAGCTGTTCCTTCAGCCCTTCGAGCGCCCAGAACGTGCCCGGAGCGACGGTCGGCGCCGCCGGACCGCACTCCAGGGCATCGAGACGCCGCTCCAACCCGGCGACCCGCCGCTCAAGATCCGTCATTCTTCGAGATTACGTAATTACGTAGAACCAGGCAATCCCTCGTTCGAGCTATCCGAACACCGAGCCACCCGAACACGCCGAAGCCCCCCACCCGTCACGGGCAGGGGGCTTCGCCTGATCAGCGGAACCGGGGCGCTCAGGCGAGCAGCGCCGGAATCGTGTTCTCGTGCGCCTCGCGCAGCTCGGCCAGCGTCAGCGTGAACTCGCCCTGCACGTCCACCGCGGCGTCCTCGCCGGAGCCGTCCACGACACCGATCCGGGTGACGGGCAGACCTCGCGCCCCGCACATGTCGTTGAACCGCAGCTCCTCGCTCCGCGGCACGGCCACGACCGCGCGGCCCGCCGACTCGGAGAAGAGGAAGGTGAACGCGGAGAGACCGTCCGGGACGATCAGCCGCGCGCCCTTGCCGCCGAGCAGCGACGACTCGACCACGGCCTGGATCAGACCGCCGTCGGACAGGTCGTGCGCGGCGTCGATCATGCCGTCGCGGGACGCCGAGATGAGGATCTCGCCGAGCAGCCGCTCGCGCTCCAGGTCCACGGCCGGCGGCAGACCGCCGAGGTGGTCGTGGACCACCTGCGACCAGGCCGAACCGCCGAACTCCTCACGGGTGTCGCCCAGCAGGTAGAGGAGCTGGCCCTCTTCCCGGAAGGCGACCGGGGTGCGCCGGGCGACATCGTCGATGACGCCGAGCACCGCGACGACCGGCGTCGGGTGGATGGCGGCCTCGCCCGTCTGGTTGTAGAGCGAGACGTTGCCGCCGGTCACCGGGGTGCCGAGCTGCAGGCAGCCGTCGGCGAGGCCGCGGATGGCCTCCGCGAACTGCCACATGACGGCCGGGTCCTCGGGCGAACCGAAGTTCAGGCAGTCGGAGACGGCGAGCGGCTTGGCGCCGGTCGTGGCGACGTTGCGGTACGCCTCCGCGAGGGCGAGCTGCGCGCCCGTGTACGGGTCGAGCTTCGCGAACCGGCCGTTGCCGTCCGTCGCGATGGCGACGCCGAGCCCCGTCTCCTCGTCGATGCGGATCATGCCCGAGTCCTCGGGCTGCGCGAGCACGGTGTTGCCCTGCACGAAGTGGTCGTACTGCGAGGTGATCCACTTCTTGGAGGCCTGGTTCGGCGAGGAGACGAGCTGGAGGACCTGCGTCTTCAGTTCGTCGCCCGTCGAGGGCCTGGGCAGCTTGTTCGCGTCGTCGGCCTGGAGCGCGTCCTGCCACTCGGGGCGCGCGTAGGGGCGCTCGTAGACGGGACCGTCGTGGGCCACCGTGCGCGGGTCGACGTCGACGATCTTCTCGCCGTGCCAGAAGATCTCGAGGCGGTCGCCGTCGGTCACCTCACCGATGACGGTGGCGATGACGTCCCACTTCTCGCAGATCTCCAGGAAGCGGGCGACCTTCTCCGGCTCCACGACGGCGCACATGCGCTCCTGCGACTCGCTCATGAGGATTTCCTCGGGCGAGAGCGTGGAGTCGCGCAGCGGTACGTCGTCCAGCTCGACGCGCATGCCGCCCGAGCCGTTCGACGCCAGTTCGCTGGTGGCGCAGGAGATTCCGGCGGCGCCGAGGTCCTGGATACCGACGACGAGCTTCTCGGCGAAGGCCTCCAGGGTGCACTCGATGAGGAGCTTCTCCTGGAAGGGGTCGCCGACCTGGACGGCGGGCCGCTTCGAGGGCTTCGCGTCGTCGAAGGTCTCGGACGCCAGGATGGAGGCGCCGCCGATGCCGTCGCCGCCGGTCCGGGCCCCGTACATGATGACCTTGTTGCCGGAGCCGGACGCCTTCGCGAGGTGGATGTCCTCGTGCCGCATGACACCGATCGCACCGGCGTTGACCAGCGGGTTGCCCTGGTAGCAGGCGTCGAAGACGACCTCGCCGCCGATGTTCGGCAGGCCCAGGCAGTTGCCGTAGCCGCCGATGCCGGCGACGACGCCGGGCAGGACGCGCTTGGTGTCGGGGTGGTCGGCGGCGCCGAAGCGCAGCGGGTCGACCACGGCGACGGGACGCGCGCCCATGGCGATGATGTCGCGCACGATGCCGCCCACTCCTGTAGCCGCACCCTGGTAGGGCTCTACATAAGAGGGGTGGTTGTGGGACTCCACCTTGAAGGTGACGGCGTAACCCTGGCCGACGTCCACGACGCCGGCGTTCTCACCGATGCCGACGAGCATGGCGTCGGAGTGCGGCGCCTTCTCGCCGAACTGGCGCAGGTGGACCTTGGAGCTCTTGTACGAGCAGTGCTCGGACCACATCACCGAGTACATGGCGAGCTCGGCACCCGTGGGACGACGGCCGAGGATCTCCACGACCCGCTCGTACTCGTCCTTCTTCAGGCCGAGTTCGGCCCAGGGCAGTTCGACGTCGGGGGTCTTTGCGGCGTTGTCGACGGTGTCGAGGCTCATGAGGCGGCGACCAGCTTCTTGAGGATCGAGGTGAAGAAGGGCAGGCCGTCGGTGCGGCCGGACCCGACGAGGGGTTCCACGGCGTGCTCCGGGTGCGGCATCAGACCGACGACGTTGCCCGCCTCGTTCGTGATGCCGGCGATGTCGCGCAGCGAGCCGTTCGGATTGCCGTCGAGGTACCGGAAGACGACGCGGCCCTCCGCCTCCAGCGTGTCGAGGGTGCGCTCGTCGGCGACGTACCGCCCGTCCATGTTCTTCAGCGGGATGTGGATCTCCTGGCCGGCCGTGTAGTCGGCGGTCCAGGCGGTCCCCGCGCTCTCCACCCGCAGCTTCTGGTCGCGGCAGATGAAGTGCAGGTGGTCGTTGCCGAGCATCGCGCCGGGGAGCAGATGGGCCTCGGTGAGGACCTGGAACCCGTTACAGATACCGAGGACGGGAAGGCCCGCCTTCGCCTGCTCGATCAGTGTCTCCATGACCGGCGAGAAACGGGAGATGGCACCCGCGCGCAGGTAATCGCCGTAACTGAATCCGCCCGGCAGGACGACCGCGTCGACCTGCTTCAGATCCTTGTCCTTGTGCCAGAGGGCAACCGGCTCGGCACCGGCCAGCCGGATCGCGCGCTGCGTGTCCCGGTCGTCGAGCGAACCCGGAAAGGTGACGACGCCAATACGAGCGGTCACTTTTCGGCCCCCACCGCGGACTGAGCGGCCTCTTCCACCTTCACGGTGAAGTTCTCGATCACGGTGTTGGCGAGGAAGCTTTCCGCGAGCTCGTGGATACGGGCGAGGGCGGCGTCATCCACCGGCCCGTCCACTTCGAGTTCGAATCGCTTTCCCTGGCGAACGTCGGAGATGCCGTCGAAACCGAGGCGCGGCAGCGCACGCTGCACCGCCTGGCCCTGGGGGTCGAGGATCTCCGGCTTGAGCATGACGTCGACTACGACGCGTGCCACTGGCACTCCCGGTGTGTGGTGCTGAGCAGGTCCGTTCAGCGTACCTGCCCAAATCTTCTACTCGCGTAGACCGTAGGAAGCTACGAGAGCCGGATCACGTTACGGCAACGACATGAGATCCGCACGGAAAATTCAGGGAAAGAGTCCCGATAAGCGGGGCATCGGACACGCGGAGGTTTTTAACTGGTCTTCCCAGCGCATTGCCGGGCAGGGTAAAAAGGAAATGGCGCATACAGGCAACCTGCCTGAACTCGGGGAGCAGTATTGCCCGAGCTTTGCTCGACAAGAGCTGGACAGTCGACATCACCGCACGTCAAAGCGGGGGTGCCGGACGAAGGGACCGATATTCGTGGCGCAGCGTGTCGTGGTCACTCTCTTTGACGACATCGACGGCGGAGAAGCGGCGGAAACGGTCGTCTTCGGTCTCGACGGCAAGTCGTACGAGATCGACCTCACCCAGGCCAATGCCAAAAAGCTCCGCACGGCCCTCGCGCCGTACCTGCAGGCGGGGCGCAAGCAGTCCAGCCGGACCGGCAAGGCCTTCAAGCACACCGACCTCAGCCCGGACCCGGCGGCCGTACGTGCCTGGGCCCGCTCCAACCGGTTCGACGTACCGCCGCGCGGCCGGATCCCGAAGCGGGTCTACGAGGCGTTCGCCGAGGCCAACTGAGAACCCGTCCGCTGCCGTCAGGAACCCCTCGGGGCAACCGACTTGCGCTGCACCCCTGCCGGTCGGCTAGAGTTCGGAGCACGCCGAGGGGCAAGGCCGAAAAGCCGCACCTCACGGGGTACATGCGGGTGTAGTTCAGTAGTAGAACATCCCCCTTCCAGGGGGAAGGCGCAGTGTGCAATTCCTGTCACCCGCTCCGCATCGCGTACCGATCACTCTTCTGGGTGCGGTAGGCTGATGCTCGCGCCGGTCGGTGAAAGCTGGTCGGAGGCAATGCGAACGTAGCTCAGTTGGTAGAGCGCAACCTTGCCAAGGTTGAGGTCGCCGGTTCGAACCCGGTCGTTCGCTCCAGTTCGAGAAGCCCCGAATCCTGATGGATTCGGGGCTTCTCGCGTATCCCGGCTCCTTCTGACATTTGTCATGTGCGTCGATGACACCGCGCACTGCCGCCCGGCCGGAGCCGCCGCGAGGCTGGACACATGACCAGCAACGAGCGCGTGATCGATGTCACTGATCTGCGCCGTGTGTACGGGGACGGAAAACGGGGTTCCTTCGAGGCGGTGCGCGGAGTCAGCTTCTCCGTGGGCCGCGGCGAACTCTTCGCGCTCCTCGGCACCAACGGCGCGGGCAAGACCTCCACCGTCGAACTCCTCGAAGGACTCGCGGCGCCCGCCGGCGGCCAGGTACGGGTGCTCGGGCACGACCCGCACACCGAACGCGACCGGGTGCGGCCGCGGATCGGCGTGATGCTCCAGGAAGGCGGGTTCCCGGCCGAGCTCAACGTCGCCGAGACCGTCCGGATGTGGGCCGGCTGCACCAGCGGGGCACGGCCGGTCGGCGAAGCCCTGGAGATGGTGGGCCTCACCGGCCGTGCGGGGGTCCGCGTCAAGCAGCTGTCCGGCGGCGAGAAGCGACGGCTCGATCTCGCGCTCGCGCTGCTCGGCCGGCCCGAGGTGCTGTTCCTCGACGAACCGACGACCGGACTCGACGCCGAAGGACGCAGGTCGACCTGGGAGCTGGTGCGACAGCTGCGCGCCGACGGCACGACCGTGCTGCTGACCACGCACTACCTCGAAGAGGCGGAGGCGCTCGCCGACCGGCTCGCGATCCTGCACGAGGGGCGGATCGCCGCCGAGGGGCGCGTCGACGAGGTCGTCGCCACCCAGCCCTCGCACATCGCCTTCGAGCTGCCCGACGGCTACCACGTGGGCGACCTGCCGCCGCTCGGCCCGCTCGGCGTGACCGGCCACGAGGTCGCCGGGCGCGCTGTCCGGCTGCGTACCGACGAACTCCAGCGCGCCGCGACCGGCCTGCTGGTGTGGGCCCGGGACGCGGGGGTGGAGCTGCGCCGGCTCGATGTGCGGGGCGCGTCCCTCGAAGAGGCGTTCCTGCGGATCGCGCAGGACGCGAAGGGCGGGACCGGGAAACAGGAGCGGCAAGGCAAGCAGCAGAAGGAGATGGCGGCGTGAGCACCGCAACGATGACGACCACCCCGGCGGGCCGTCTGCGGGCGCTCGCGCGAGCCGAGCTGACGCTCATCGGACGGAGCAAGGGCGTCCTGTTCAGCGCCGTGTTCGTGCCCCTGGTGCTGCCGTTCAGCGTCAGCATGTCGATCGACGAGGACGCGCTGAAGAACACGGGGCTCAGCGTCGGCACCGTCGTCCTGTCCTCGGCGATGGGCTTCTCGCTGCTGTTCGCCGTGTACAGCGCGCTGGTGAGCGTGTACGCGGCACGGCGCGAGGAGCTGGTCCTCAAGCGGCTGCGGACCGGCGAACTGCGCGACGCCGAGATCCTCACCGGGGCCGCGCTGCCCTCCGTCATGATCGGGCTCGTGCAGTGCGTCGCACTGGCGGTCGCCTGCACCGTGGTGCTCGACGTGGGCGCGCCCGAGGCGCCTCAATACGCGCTGCTGGGCCTTGCGCTGGGCATTCCGCTGTGCGTCGCGCTCGCCGCGCTGACCACCGTGTTCAGTCGCAGTGTCGAGAGCGCCCAGGTCGCCTCGATGCCGATGCTGCTCGTCTCGATGCTCGGCTCGGGCACGGTCGTCCCGCTGGAGGTCATGCCGGACCGGCTGGCGTCCGTCTGCGAACTGCTGCCGCTCACGCCGGCCCTCACCCTGATCCGCGGCGGATGGAGCGGCGAGCTGTCCGCGCACGACGCGCTGGGCGCCCTCGCCACGGCGGTGGCCTGGATCGTCGTCGCGGTGTTTGCTGTACGACGGTGGTTCCGGTGGGAGCCGCGGCGGTGAAGCGGGCAGGAGCGTAGCGGTGCGATTGCGGGGCCGGTGGCGGGAGCGCAGCAAGGTCGAGCGGGTCGAGTGGCAGAGCCGGACCATGCTGCGGTCGATGAACTGGCTGTACCTCGTGGCCTGGACGGCGCCGACGCTCGCCGGTTCCCTCCGCCACGACAGCGTCGCCTTCGCCCTGGGCGTGGCGCTGGCCGCGGTGAACGTGGCCCAGTGCGCCGTCGCCCACGTCCACCTGCGCAGTGCCCTGGACCAGTACCTGGGGCGTGGCCGCGTGCCCCGCGCACAGACCCGCGTGGCGGCGGGGCTCACCGTGGCGGCGGTCGGTCTGATCGCCGCCCTCATCGCGACGGACAGCGTCAAGAACGGCATGGTCGCCCTGCCGCTGCTGTTCGTGCCGATGCCGTTCGGCAGCGCCTACGTCCTGACCGTGCCGGTCCGCTCCTTCCTCAAGGGGAGCGCCGTGGCCGTCGTGGCGGCGCTTGCCCTGTTCGTCGCCGTGGGCGCGGACACCGGTCAAATGGTCGGTCTCGCCGTCGTGTTGGGGCTCAGCGTCCCCCTGGAGCTGCTGTGCGCACGGTGCAGCGCCTGGAACCTCTCCGTCATGTGGGAGTCCGAGCACGCCCGCGAGATCGAGGCGCGGCTCGCCGTCGCCGAGGAGCGGCTGCGGTTCGGCCGCGATCTGCACGACGTCATGGGCCGCAACCTTTCCGTCGTCGCGCTCAAGAGCGAACTCGCGGTGCAGCTCGCCCGACGCGGCCGGACGGAGGACGCCGTGGCCCAGATGATCGAGGTCCAGCGCATCGCGCAGGAGTCGCAGAAAGAGGTACGTGATGTCGTACGGGGATATCGCGAGGCGGATCTGGGGGCGGAACTCGCCGGTGCGCGGGGCGTGTTGAGCGCGGCCGGGATCGACTGCACGGTGGCCGGGTCCGCCGCGGGGCTGACGCCCGAGGTGCAGTCCGCGCTCGGCTGGGTGGTGCGGGAGGCCACCACGAACGTACTGCGGCACGGCGACGCGAAGACCTGCCGGGTGGAGCTGCGGGCCGGGGAGCGGAAGGTCGAGCTGACGGTGGAGAACGACGGCGTCGGCGGATCCGGCGCCGACGGGCCCGGCGCCGACCGCCGGGGCTCGGGTCTCGCGGGGCTGCGGGAGCGGCTGGCCGTGCTGGACGGGACGCTGGAGGCGGGTGTGGTGGTGGGGGACGGGGTGTTCCGCGTGACGGCATCCGTGCCGCTGCCGTCCGCGACAGAGCCCTCGGCGTCGGCCTTGGCAGCACCCGGGGCAGCGCCGTCGGCATCGGAACAGCAAGCACGGCGCACGGAGGTCACCCGATGACGCTGCGCGTGCTCCTCGCCGACGACGAACACCTGATCCGCGGCGCCCTCGCCGCCCTGCTCGCGCTGGAGGAGGATCTGGTCGTCGTCGCCGAGGCCGCCACCGGGCCCGAGGCGCTCGCCATGGCGCGGGCGCACAAACCGGACGTCGCCGTGCTCGACCTGCAGATGCCTGGCGCCGACGGTGTGAGCGTGGCCACAACTCTCCGTACCGAACTGCCCGGCTGCCGGACCATGATCGTGACCAGCCATGGCCGCCCGGGGCATCTGAAGCGGGCCCTCGCGGCCGGCGTGCGCGGCTTCGTGCCGAAGACCGTGAGCGCGCAGCGGCTGGCCGAGATCATCCGGACCGTGCACGCCGGAAACCGTTATGTGGACCCGGAGTTGGCGGCCGACGCCATCTCCGCCGGAGACTCCCCCCTGACCGCGCGCGAGGCCGAGGTCCTGGAACTCGCCGCCGACGGAGCGCCCGTGACGGAGATCGCCGAGCGGGCGGCGCTGTCGCAGGGGACCGTCCGGAACTATCTGTCGTCGGCCGTCTCGAAGCTCGGCGCCGAGAACCGGCACGCCGCGGTGCGGATCGCGCGCGAGCGAGGTTGGGTATAGTAGGCGTCGCGCTTCTGCGCACAGAGCACTGCGAGAGCAGCGCTTCGCGAACGTAGCTCAGTTGGTAGAGCGCAACCTTGCCAAGGTTGAGGTCGCCGGTTCGAACCCGGTCGTTCGCTCCACGGAAACGAGAGCCCCGGTCCTCACGGACCGGGGCTCTCGGCGTTCTCGGCTCTCTACGACCAGGGGATCCCGGTCAGCAGCTCGTACGCCTCGATGTACTTGGCCCGCGTCGCCGCCACGACGTCGTCGGGCAGGGCCGGCGGCGGCTGCTCGCTCTTGCGGTCCCAGCCGGAGGCCGGCGAGGTCAGCCAGTTCCGCACGAACTGCTTGTCGTAACTGGGCTGCGGACGGCCCGGCTGCCACTGGTCGGCCGGCCAGAAGCGCGAGGAGTCCGGGGTGAGCACCTCGTCGCCGAGGACCAGCGTGCCCTCCTTGTCGAAACCGAACTCGAACTTCGTGTCCGCCAGGATGATGCCGCGCTCTCGCGCGATGTCCCGGGCCCGGCCGTAGACGGCGAGCGTCGACTGGCGCAGGTGCGCGGCGGTCTCCGCGCCGACCTGGCGGGCCACCTCCTCATAGCTCACGTTCTCGTCGTGCTCGCCGACCGCGGCCTTCGTGGCGGGCGTGAAGATCGGCGCGGGGATCTCCGAGCCGTCCTCCAGCCCCTCGGGCAGGGCGAGGCCGCAGACCGTACGCGTCTCGTTGTACTCGAGGAGGCCTGAGCCGGTGAGGTAGCCGCGGGCCACGCACTCGACCGGCACCATCTCCAGGGACTTGCAGACCAGCGTGCGGCCCGCCCAGTCGGCGGGGGCACCGGGCGGCAGCTCCGTGGACACGACGTGGTTCGGCATGAGGTCCGCTAGCTGGTCGAACCACCACAGGGAGAGCTGGGTGAGGACCCGGCCCTTGTCCGGAATGGGCGTGGGCAGAACCCAGTCGAAGGCCGACAGGCGGTCACTGGCGACCATGATCAGATCGCCCGCGTCGTTGCGGTACAGCTCGCGCACCTTGCCGGTGTGGAGATGTACCAGGCCCGGGACCTGCGCTGGCTCGGGCTTTTCGACGAATCCGGACACGGTGCCTCCCGTGGTTCTGTACAAGTGCCTCTGATTCTCCCGTACCGGGGGACGAGTTTTGGCCAGGGGTCCCGTGGGGTGCCGTGAGGGGGCCCGTGGGCTGCTGTGCGCTCAGTCTCGTTTGCAGATGCGGTCGAGCAGGTTCGCCGTCGCCCGCTGAACCCGCGGGTCCACGTGGCCGGGGCGGTCCAGGGCCGGGGACCACGCGAACGTCCCGGACGCGAAGACCAGCGCGCCCGACGGCGCCCGGTACAGGGACGTCTCCTGGTGCCGGCGGGCCCTGTCGCTGTCCCGGTAGGGGGAGTGGGCCAGCAGGATGCGGTCCTGGTGCTCGGGCAGGGCCGTACGCGGGAAGTAACGGTCGGCCTCACCGGCGACCAGGCCCTCGATCTCGTCCCCCTCGTGGGCGCCGGTCGCCTCCCACAGCCAGTGGTCCGCGTTCCGTACGACCAAGGGGTACGGCTCGGGGACGCGGCCCGCGTACTGGATGCCCATGAGCTGCTGCTCGGGTCTGTCGATCTCCCGCCACAGGGAGGCCTTGCCCGGGCCTCTGCGCTTGCGGCAGGTGAGCAGCCGGTCGGCGACGCCGGACGGGGACGGGCCCAACTCGACCTGCCAGTACATGGTGTTGGCGGAGAGGAAGACCAGGGACGTGCCGTTCTCCCGGGCCAGCTCGGTGGTCCGGCGCATGTTCGCCGACCAGTACTCGTCGTGGCCCGGGAAGACCAGGCCCCGGTAGCGGGCCGGGTCGATCCGGCCCGCGTGCAGATCGCGGGCGTCGGCGTACGCGAGGTCGTACCCGTACCGCTCGGCCCAGCGGATGAAGTCGTAGGCGTGGCCGACGTGCAGGGGCAGGCCCGCGCCCGCGTACGGGCGGTCGAAGGAGACCGTGATCGCCGCCTCGCTCTCGCCGAGGAGCCGGCCGTCCTCGTCCCAGGCGTGGTAGAGGCTGGCGCCCGTGCGGCCGTCCTCCGGATAGAGGTTGTACGCCTGCCAGGTGATGTCCGGGAGCAGCAGGAGCAGGTCGGCGGGCTGGGAGTCGCGGACCGTGAAGGGGACGTGCGAGCGGTAGCCGTCGACGGTGGTGAGGACGGCCACGTACGCCCCCACGTTCCAGTACGACGGGATCTGCAGCCGCCAGGACAGCCACCAGTGGTGGCAGGAGACCGTGCGGTCGGCGGTCATCGGGGCGGGCTGGACGATGCCGGAGAGCCGGGGGCTCGTGGTGATCTTGCAGGCGCCGTCACCGCCGTAGTGGCCGATGCGGTAGATGTCCACGGTGAACTGCTGGGGCGGGTCGACCGTGATGTGGAAGTCGATCGCCTCGCCGGGCGCGGCCGCGCCGGTCGAGGTGAAGCCCTTGATCTGCCGGTGCACGTCGTCGGCAGTCCGGGGGTTGCTGGAGCGCGGCGCCGGAATGTCACTGGCGCCGGGGGTGTGGTCCACGTACCAGGGGACGACCTGACCGGTGTCGCCGAAGTAGTGCTCGCTGCCGCGCAGCCAGGGCAGCGGGCCCTGGCCGAACGGGTCGCTGACGGCATGTGCCATCGCTCCGGACTCCCAGCGGGGCGTGCGCGCGCGGGGCCTCGGGGCAGCGCTCTGCCGCGCCACTTCCTCCGCGTGACCCGCGCTGTCCGGCCCCATGGCCGCTCCCCTCCCACGCTCTCCCCCGAGCCTTCGTGCGCGGTGTTGTTCCGCGACCGGTCCCAGCACATCACATTACGCACGCATCTCGTCACCGTTCGTCGTGAATTGGCGCGAGCGGAACAAGTCCCTCCAGTTGTGGGCAGGGAGCCGGGGCGGCGGTCAGACCAGGCGTACGGGCTTCTCCGGGCGGACGCCGAGCCGGGCCAGCCAGCCCTTGAGGGGCTCCGGGTCACCGTCCTCCACCAGGCTCAGGACGCGGGGCGCAAGGTCCCCCGCGCGCTCCCCGTCGACCAGCAGCGCGGGGCCGTCGAGCCAGTCGAGGCCCGGGGCCGCGCCGGCCGTGTCCACGGCCGCGCAGCACACCATCGCGGTGACGTGGTCGGCCAGCAACTCCCGGCCACTGCGCGGCGGTTGCAACGGGAACAGCGGCAGCGCGCCCTCGTCCCACAGCGCGCCGTCCGGGCCCTGGCTCGTGGGCGCGGGGGCCGGAGGACGCGCGTCCTCCTCGCGGGCCAGCTCGGCGCTGAGCCCGGCGGAGAGGGAGTCCGCCTCGGGGCGGGGGGCGGGGGTGAGCAGTGCTTCGAGCTCGGCGTCGGTGTAGGTCTCGGGGGCCTGATCCGGGTCCAGGGCGGCGCTCGGTGTCGGGGTCGAGGGGGCCGTCTCCTCCGGCAAGGGGCCCGGACCCGTCGCGAGGTGGTCGAGGACGCGCGCGAGGGTCGGGCCCTCGGAGGCGGAGGCGGCGGTCCGGGTGCTGTGCACGCCCAGGGTGTCCAGAACCCGGTGCAGGCGGGCGGCGTCGGTGCGCCACTTGCGGTCCACGACCTCGTCCGGGTACTCCTGCCAGTCCACCGGCGCCCAGTCGGGGCCCGGCTCCGCGGGGCCGCCGTGGAAGAGGCGGGCGGCGAGCAGGGAGGCGGCCTCGTCCACGATGCCGGGCTCTTCGAGGAGATCGCAGGCCGGGCGCTCGCCGAGCCGGGAGGTGAAGCCCTCCGCGAGCCGGTCACGCCGGGACAGCTCGGTGAGGGCGGCGACCACCCCCACGTCCAGCCGGGACGGCCAGCGGCCCATCCGCCAGGCGGGCAGCGCGACCCGGGTGAGCAGCCGGTCCCAGCCCGCGTACGCGAGCCCGACCTGCTCCTGGGCGACGATCCTGAGGCCGTAGTCCACAGCCTGTGCGCGCTCGGCGCCGGCCACGGCGACCCCGCGCTCCATCTCGGCGGCGTGCACCCGGCAGCCGCTCAGCAGCAGCCGCGCGACCCGGCCGACACCGCCCAGGACGATCCGGGCCACGAGCCCGCGCCCGGGCGTCGCGGCGACCGCGACGGCGGCGTCCAGGCCGCGCACGAAACGCCGGGCCGCCGCTATGTCGGGATGGGCCGAAGGACCCGTACCGGCGACGACCGGGGCGAGGACGGCCCGCAGCTCGGCCACCCGCATCCACCACAGGAACGGGGAGCCGATGACCAGGACCGGCGCGACCGGCGCCTTGGCGCCGGCATCCGCACCGGTGCCGTTCGCCATGGCGTCCACGGAGGGGCGCGGCGGGCCGTGCGCCGGATGCGTACGGTCCTCCAGCCAGCTGTCGCAGTCCGGGGTGAGCGCTATCGCCGACGGCGCCGGGACGTCCAGGCGGTCGGCCAGGTCGCGCACCATGCGGTACAGGTCGGGAGCGGTGGCCTCGGCGATCGGGACGGTCGGGCTGAGGGCGGGCCTGGCCCGCGCCACGACCAGTGCGACGGTCACCGCGGCGAGCAGCACCAGCACCGCCAGACCGGAGACGGTCACACGCGCGACGTCCCAACCGCCGCCCGTCAGACGGCCGGTGGCGCCGCCCGCGAGCAGGATCACCGACGCGGCCGCGGGCAGCAGGGCCAGCGCTGTCGCCCTGCCGCGGATACGCAGCACGGCGACGGCCCGGGAGCGCGCTGCCTGCGCGCCCGCTTCCACACTCATACCGGACACGATCGATGTCACCCCCTGCTGCCTGTGCCTCTTGTCCGGCCGCGGACCGAGACCCGCGGCAGAACACTGGTGGCGTTGCTCACTCCCCCACTGTGGCACCCACCAACGACATCGCAATGCCGGTGGTCCGTCTGGTCCTGTCCGTACCGGGGACAGGTCCTGCCGGGCGGTGGTTCGGCTTCGCGGGTGCCGGAACTCCGTGCGCCGCACCCTAGTTGGGAGCAGGGGCATCGTCAGCCGGATGGGCCAGCGGTCACTCGATGGAATGGCTTTGGGTAAAGGTGGCTGACAGCGGGAGGCCGGGCGGGAGAGGGTGGCACCCGCCCGGCGCCTCTGTTCGGATGTCCGGACCGGTCGCGGTCAGCTTTCGGCGGCGGCCTTCGCGGCGATGTCCGTGCGGTGCTGGGACCCGTCGAGGTCGATGCGGGTGAGCGCGGCGTACGCGCGCTCGCGGGCCTGCGCGAGGTCGGTGCCGGTCGCCGTGACCGACAGCACCCGGCCGCCCGCGCTGAGGACCGGCCCGTTCTCGCCGTCGCGCTTGGTCCCGGCGTGCAGGACGTACGCGTTCGGGGCATCCTGTGCGGCCACCGCGTCGAGCCCGGTGATCGGATCGCCGGTGCGCGGGGTGTCCGGGTAGTTGTGCGAGGCGATGACGACGGTGACGGCCGCGTCGTCGCTCCACCGCAGCGGCTCCAGGTCGGCCAGCGTGCCGTTCGCGGCGGCGAGCAGGACGCCTGCCAGCGGCGTGCGCAGGCGGGCGAGGACGACCTGCGTCTCGGGGTCGCCGAACCGGGCGTTGAACTCGATGACGCGGACGCCGCGGCCGGTGATCGCGAGACCGGCGTAGAGCAGACCCGAGAAGGTCGTGCCGCGCTTCTTCATCTCGTCGACCGTCGGCTGCAGGACCGTGTCGAGGACTTCCTGCACCAGCTTGGGGTCGGCCCACGGGAGCGGCGAATAGGCGCCCATGCCACCGGTGTTGGGGCCCTCGTCGTTGTCGAGCGCGCGCTTGAAGTCCTGAGCGGGCTGGAGCGGGACGACCGTCGTGCCGTCGGTGATCGCGAAGAGCGAGACCTCGGGTCCGTCGAGGAACTCCTCGATGACGACGCGCTCGCAGGCGTTCGCGTGGGCGCGGGCCTTGTCGATGTCGTCGGTGACGACGACACCCTTGCCGGCGGCGAGGCCGTCGTCCTTCACCACGTACGGGGCGCCGAACGCGTCGAGCGCCTCGTCGACCTCTTCCGGGGTCGTGCAGACGTAGGACCGGGCGGTCGGCACACCCGCGCCCGCCATGACGTCCTTGGCGAACGCCTTGGAGCCCTCCAGCTGCGCGGCCTCGCCGGACGGGCCGAAGACCGGGATGCCGGCGGCGCGGACGGCGTCGGCGACGCCTGCGACGAGGGGGGCCTCGGGGCCCACGACGACGAGGTCGGCGTCCAGCTTCCGGGCGAGGGCTTCGACCGCGGCGCCGTCGAGCGCGTCGACGGGGTGCAGTTCGGCGACCTCGGCGATGCCTGCGTTGCCAGGGGCGCAGTGCAGGGCGGAGACGGCGGGGTCGAGGGACAGAGAGCGGCACAGGGCGTGTTCGCGGGCGCCGCCGCCGATGACGAGGACCTTCACGTCGGTCAGCCTATCCGTCCGCGCGGTGTGCTCTTGTACGGCCTTCCCAATGCGGGGCGGGCTCGGGCTTGTGGGTTTCTCCAGGTGAGCGGGCAACTGCGGGCCCGGCCCTACTCGTACTCGTACTCGTACTCGTACTCGTACCTGTACCTGTACCTGTACGCGTACTCGTCTGCTCGATTGCTCGTTTACTCGTTGCTGAATTCCTCGACCACCGTCGCGCCCAGCTCGCGGACGATCAGGTCGTGTCCCGACAGGGCGTTCTCGTCCAGGTCCGGGTCGTCGTCCTCCGGGATGTCGTCCTCCACGGAGACCGGGCGGCGAGCCGGGGCCGGTGCCGGGGACGGCGTGGAGGGGGCCGGTGCCGGGGCGGGCGCCGGGGCCGAGGTCGGGGCCGCCGGGGCCGGGGCCGGTGCGGGAGCGGGGGCCGGGGGCGGGGTGTAGCCGCCTCCGAAGCCGCCGGGGGCGGGCGGCGGCGGGGGGCCGCCCGCGGCGTCGACCACCGCGTCGACCTTCCAGTGCACGCCGAACTGTTCGGTCAGAGCCGCCTTCAGTACGTCCTCGCTGCCGCTGCTCGCGAAGTTGTCCCGGGCGCCGGCGCTGACGAAACCGAGCTGGACCGTGGTGCCGTCGAAGCCCGTCACCTGCGCGTTCTGGCTGAGCAGGATCCAGGTGAAGCGGCGCTTGTTCTTCACCGCCTCCAGGATGTTCGGCCAGAGGGTGCGGGGGTCCGGGCCGCCGACGGGCGCCGGTGCCGCGGGCGGGGCGGCCTGTTGCGGAGCGGGGGCGGTCGGCGCGGGGGTCGCGGGGTCCGCCGGCGGGGCGGGCGGGCGGCCGGTACCGGCGGATGCGGCGGTGGGCCAGCCGCCGGGCCTGCGCGCTCCACCCGCGGCGCCTGCCGGGGCAGCGGTGGGCCAGGCGCCGGGGGCCGCGGGGCCTGCCGGGGCGGTGGGTTCGGCGGGGGCCGGGGGCGCGGCCTCCTGGGTCGGAGCGGGAGCCGGGTCAGGCGCCGGGGCAGGCGTCACGGGTGCCGGAACCGGGGCGTCCGGGGCGCCGCCGCGCACCGCCGCCCTGGCCGCGGCCGGGCCGCCACCGGGTGCGACCGGTGCCACGGGGCCCGGCGCGGGCGGGGCGGGTGCGTGGGCATCGGGCCCGGGAACGTACGCCATGGCAGGGCCGGGGCCCTGCCCGCCCGGGGTGAAGACGCCGCCACGCTCGATGCGGTCGAGGCGGGCCATGACGGAACGCGGGTCGTCGTAGGCGGCGGGCAGCAGCACGCGCGCGCAGATCAGCTCCAGCTGGAGGCGCGGCGAATTGGCACCGCGCATCTCGGTCAGGCCCTCATTGACGAGGTCGGCGGCGCGGCTGAGCTCGGCGGCGCCGAACGTCGAGGCCTGCGCCTGCATCCGCTCGACGACATCGGCCGGGGCGTCGATGAGCCCCTTCTCCGCCGCATCCGGAACCGCGGCCAGGATCACCAGATCCCGCAGCCGCTCAAGAAGATCGGTGACGAAGCGACGCGGGTCGTTGCCCCGCTCGATGACGTGGTCCACGACCTCGAACGCGGCGGCCCCGTCACCGGTGGCGAACGCCTCGACGACGGAGTCGAGCAGCGAACCGTCCGTGTACCCGAGCAGAGAGGTCGCCATGGCATACGTCACACCGTCCTCACCGGCCCCGGCGAGCAACTGGTCCATCACGGACATCGAGTCACGCACGGACCCGGCCCCGGCGCGCACGACGAGCGGCAGCACGCCGTCCTCGACGCGGCTGTCCTCCTTGCCGCACACCTCGCCCAGGTACTCGCGCAGGGTCCCGGGCGGCACGAGCCGGAACGGGTAGTGGTGCGTACGGGACCGGATCGTCCCGATGACCTTCTCGGGCTCGGTGGTCGCGAAGATGAACTTGAGGTGCTCCGGGGGCTCCTCGACGACCTTCAGCAGCGCGTTGAAACCCGCCGACGTGACCATGTGGGCCTCGTCGATGATGTAGATCTTGTAGCGGCTGGACGCAGGCCCGAAGAAAGCCTTCTCGCGCAGGTCACGGGCGTCGTCCACACCACCGTGGGAGGCCGCGTCGATCTCGATGACGTCGATCGAACCCGGCCCGTTGCGTGCGAGGTCCTGGCAGGACTGGCACTCACCGCACGGCGTCGGCGTGGGACCTTGCTCACAGTTCAGACAGCGGGCCAGGATGCGCGCGCTGGTCGTCTTGCCGCAGCCGCGCGGACCACTGAACAGGTACGCGTGATTGACCCGGTTGTTCCGCAACGCCTGCTGCAGCGGGTCGGTCACATGCTCCTGCCCGATGACCTCGGCGAACGACTCCGGGCGATAACGGCGGTACAACGCGAGAGACGACACGCATACGAGGTTATAGGCGACCACTGACAACCCGGCCCCGCCCGAACCAGACACCCGCCTCGCGACCGCGTCCGTCCGGGAACGCAGACGCCCCCCACGCACCCGCCAGAGCCAACCTACCCTTGCTGCCTTCCGGCCCTGGGGGAGTTCAGTCAGATAGCGCCACGTGAGGGGCTGCGCCCAGAATACATGCTCCGGACCGTGCCCAGGGCCGGAGGAACGCGCTCGTTCCGGCCAGAGGGGAACGTGTTCGCGAGCACTCCCCAACGTCTTGTATTGTTTGCCGCGGAGGATTCGCCTAGTGGCCTAGGGCGCACGCTTGGAAAGCGTGTTGGGGGCAACCCCTCACGAGTTCGAATCTCGTATCCTCCGCCAGTGCCTCACCGGGCACTAACGTCGAAGGCCCCGCTGCTCGCAGCGGGGCCTTCGACGTTGTCCGTCTCAGTTTTCGTCTCAGTCGGCTTCTGGGGCAGTTGGATGCGGCTCCCAGAGAGCATGCGCGACCTGCCGCGACATCGGCCCGGTGACGTGGATGTACCGAGCGCGCATCGGGCCGCGCCACCGGCCACATCACTAGCGGTTCCGACGACGTACACGCGGCGTCGCCACAACAACGAAGCAGCGGATCGCCGGGGTCACCGAGAAGCTCGACGAGGCTGAAGGACCCCATCGGGAAGCGTCAACCGTTGCCGAAGTGGCGGGAGACCTCTTCGATCGTGAAGCGGGCCCGCAGCTTGCAGGCAGAGTTCTGGTTCGCGAAGAGGCCCGTCCGCCAGAACGCCTCCTCCCGTGGCACGGAACGCTCCCAATCGACGGGAACGATCCACTCCCGGCGGTCCGCGGTGTCGCTCGCCGACACGGCCGAACCGTTCTCGGGCCAGTAGCCGCCCTGGAGCGGGAGGTCACTCATCCGTCGGCTCGCACCGTCGACGATGAGGACAGCATCGTCGAAGGGGCGCGCCTCACCGGACACCGTGCCCACGCCTACGTACCCCGCCTTGGGGATGTGCGTGAACACCCGCGCTCCCACGGGCAGGGAGCGGATCGTTCGGGAGAACCAATCCCCACCGCCGGCAGACACAAAGCCGTGTCGGCGGGCATCGTCCCAGCTGCGCCCGCCTGGCTCGTCTCCGAAGGAGACATACCAATCGGTGCCGTTCCACGGCTCTTGCTTCGCGCGTCTCTTGGTTCCTGCGGGCGCCACCGCCGCCTCGGCATCATCGATCAACCAGGTGCGGGCGAGGTAGGCGCGCCCCTCGTCCTCGAAGTGGCGGAAGAACAGAACGTTGAGGGGAACCTGGTAACCGGACGCCAAGTAAGTGACGATCCGTTCCGTCGCTGCATCGATCTCGCTCGCGACGACGGTGAGGGTGTGGGTGCTGTTCAGTTCCTCGGGCGGGCTGCCGCCGAAGCGCAGCGCGAACGCCTCGTCCAGTTCCTCCGCCAGTCCGCGTCCCCGGGCATACGTGGCGTAGATCTCGCGTACTTGCTCGTTACTGAGGTCCTGCACCCACGAGCCGTAGTCGAGCAGCTGAGCGACGACCTCGCGGGGCGTGCGGTCCCGCTTGAGCTCCAGGACGCACAAGCCCCCCTCCACGTCCATGCCAAGCAGGTCGATGAACTTGCCGTGATCGGTCTGCACCTGTCGGCCGATCAAGAGAAGCGGTCTCCCCAAGATCTCCGCATCGGCCTCTATGAGCTCTTCCAGCCGAGCCTCCAGCCTCATCGGCCGCGTAGTTACCCGGACCGGCTTGTCGTCCACCCGCCACAACCCGAACTCCAACGGCATCGTGCGCTCCTTCCCGATCTGGCATCCACCGCAAGGCAATAAATCTGAGCCCCGTGACGCGTAAAGATCACCCCATGGCTCTAACGCCGACCAGGTCTCCCCCAGGAAGTTGGTGAGTCTGCTGCACTGCTTCCGCCGCCGTACCCCCAGCCCAGCGCCAGGAGACAGAACTTGCGACGGAAAGCCGTACGTTGGCCTGCCTGGCCGCAGCTTCGCGAGGCAACGCTGAAGAGGGCATCCCGCAAACCGCAACACCTTCGTCGGCCGCCCCGCTGAGGCCACCAGTGTCGGCTCGTCCGCCGCGTCGCCGCCGAATTGCAAGCCGGACCCGCAGCTGTGCCGTCGCACAGGTGAAAGCACGCCAACAACGATGAACTACCTTCTTCGGGCCGGTCAGCCGACTCAGGGGGAGTGACGAAGGCATGCGTCGTCGAGAAGGCCCTGGCCATCTACAACGGGACCTATCAATGACGTACAACTTCCTCACTGTGAAGCCCCTCGACAACCAGGCCGTCGCTGAGGGACTCGCCCGCTGCTTCGGCCTGTCCGTCCAAGACGTCGACGTAGCTGACGAACATACTGATCAGGACCTCCGGAACTGGGACGCCCCGATTCTGTGCGAGAAGACGACGGTTCACGGTGACGTGACAACTTCCCTGGACATCTACGCTCAGGAAGGCATCCAGCCACGGCCCAGCGAACCCGATCTCGCCGCTGCTTTCGCACGTGCAGTCCAGGGTGTGGTCCTCTACCCGGCCGAGGAGATCCTCCCCAGCGCCTACTGGCTCGCGACGGACGCCGGCATGATCACCCGGACCCGTCTCCTGGCGTCCGACGACGAGGACCCCTCGTACACGATCGACGCTGTTGAAGTACCCGTGGCCCGTCTCCCGCAGACACCAGTCACCCGACTCCCGGAGATCGTGCGCGAACAACGGAAGCCGACTCCGGTCGCTGATCGCTTCGGTGATCTTCTGAGCACCCTTGGCGCCGGCGACGGCAACGTGCCAGGCACACCGCAATGGCAGGCCAAAGACTGCCTGGGCGCATGGGAACAGCTCGTCCGCACGATGGGAGACGACTGGGCACCGGCCAACTGGTATCCCGCAGACCTCTACCTGGAACGCCTCGAAGCACGAGACGAACTGGAAACGATCCGGCGGCAGCTCACCCACCAAGCCGTCGAACTGCTGAAGCTGGCTGTGGAGCCATTGGACGCACGGTTCCTGGAACTCACGATCCAGGACGGCACGTGGATCAACGAACTCCCCCGACCTTCGAAGCCGGGCGGCGCAACGTCCCAGAGCCACGACTGGTGGTGGCGTCGGCGCCCTGACCCGCTCCCCTGGTGAACGCCTGCCGACAGGCCCAGAGGCGGGCGCAGGGCGGAGCACCGGGCCAACCGTGGTCTCAGTTCCGGTCTCATTCACGCACGTCCGGGATCGTTCACTGGTTTCCTCAGGATCGCCTCCGCGGCAGGTCAGGAAACTCCTGCACCCGACCGAACCCCCAGACGAACACCTGGAAAGCGTGTTGTGGCCAACCCCTCACGAGTTCGAATCTCGTATCCTCCGCCAGTGCCTCACCGGGCACTAACGTCGAAGACTGCCTCGGCGAGAACGCCCGGGGCTTCTACCCCCTGGGCAGGTACGCAGGGGCATGTCCGGGCGTTTTCGCGGCTGGTGACTCACGGGCTGCCCGCCTCCGTGATGCCCTGGGCCACCTGGCCCACGGCGTTCAGTACTCCCTGGCCGAAGTCTGTCGGGGCTATGAGCAGGCCGAAGACCATCACGATGGCTACCGTCAGCCATTGGTCCGCGCGGGTGCGGGGCTGCACGTCTCGGCGTATGCGCAGGAAGATGATGACGGCGAGCAGGACCGCCACGTTCAGCGTCAGCACCATGGGGACCCCCATCCCGGCCGGCTCTGCCGGCACGCCTCCGCGCCTCGCGTGTATGACAGCACGCATCTATGACGGTACGTAAGAAGGCCCTGGCCGGAGGTGATGGTTTTTCGGTCAACTGAGCCTGTGCGAGGAGGGGTTGGCTCCGCGGCGAGCTGGTCTTCGCCGGGGAACCCGCCTGGTTTCGGTCGATTTCCGGGTGCGTGTCAGACCGAGGGGAAGCCGTGCCTGCGGGATGTCAGGATCACGGCCAGTGTCGGGGTCAGGAGCAGCAGTACCGTCCAGGGGAACGAGGGCGAGCCGGCCAGGTCGAGCAGGACGCCGCCTGCCATGCCGCCGCCCGCCATCGCCACGTTCCACAAGGTCACGAGCATCGCCTGGGCGGCGTCCGCGCGGTCACCGCCCGCACGGCCCGCCGCGGTCTGCAGCAGGGTCGGGATGCCGCCCCAGCCGAGGCCCCAGAGGGCCGCCGCGACGTACACGAGCGGCGTGCTCTCGGCGAAGAGGGCGAGGAGGAGTGCGGCCGCCGCGACCAGGAGCGTGCCGGCGACGGTGAGGGCGCGCAGGGCGCGGTGGATGCGCGTTCCGACGATCCAGATGCTCAGGAGCGAGGCCGCGCCGAAGACGAGGAGGATCACGTCCGTCGAGCCGCCCATGCCCAGGTCGTCGAGGAACGTGGCGATGTACGCGTAGAGGATCGTGTGCGCCAGGACGAAGAGCAAGGTGACCGCCAGGACGGCGGTGACGCCCGGGACGCGGAGGGCGGAGCGCATGGGGGTGCGGGCGGCGTGTTCCCGGCCCGGGTGGTCGGGGACCGTCAGGCGGATCCACAGCAGCAGGGCGACGGTCAGCGCCGTCATCGCGAGGAAGGCGGTGCGCCAGCCGAGCGCCGTGCCGAGGAAGGTGCCCGCCGGAACGCCGAGCGACAGCGCCACCGGGATGCCCGCCATGGCGATCGCGATGGCCTTGCCCTGCAGGTGGGGTGGGGCGAGGCGGCGCGCGTAGCCGGCGAGCAGGGCCCAGGCCAGGCCGGCCGCGACGCCGGCGGCGAAGCGGGCCGTCATCGTCAGGGCGTACGAGGAGGAGAGCGCGGTCACCGTGTTGGCGACGGCGAAACCGGTCATCGCGGTCAGCAGGAGCCGGCCGCGGCGCCAGCCCGCCGTGGCGGCGGTCAGCGGGATCGCGGTGAGGAAGGTGCCGACCGCGTAGATCGTGACGGTCTGGCCCGTCGCCGACTCACTCGCGCCGAGCGCTCCGCTCATGGCGGGGAGGAGGCCCGCCGGGAGGGTTTCGGTGAGGCTCGTGATGAAGACGGCGGTGGCCAGGGCCAGGAGGGCGGGGAGGGGGAGTCTGGTGGGGGCCGGTGCCGCGGGGGGTGTGCTCGGGTCCCGCTGCTTGTTCGCGGTACTCGCGTCGAGGTCGATGTCAGACATGGCGGGGGTCTCCGGGTTCGTCGGGCGTTACGTCCACGGGAAGTTCGGTGTTCTTGGTGAGCGGGGAGTCCGCCGCGAGGAACAGGGCCGCGCGGGCCGCCTCGTCGGCGGAGCCGCGGCGTTGCATCTGGTCGTCGCCGTGGCCTCCGGCGACCGTGTTCACGCGCACTCCCCTGGCCGCGGCCTCCCGGGCGCAGGCACGCAGGGCGGGCTGGCTGGCCGGGCAGCCGCTGAGCACGACGGAGCCCTCCGGGGTGAGCAGGGGGAGCAGGGCGTCGAGGGTGGCGCGGACCTCGGCGGCGGCGGTGCTCGGCGAAGTGTCCGGGCTGCCCGCGTGGACGAAGAGGTAGTCGACATGGCCGAGGCGCGTCGCCACCGCGTCCGGGGCCGGGGTCGTGCCGGTCAACAGGTGGGCGGTGCGGCCCAGTTCCGTGCGGGCCTGCGGGAGGGCGGCGGGGTCGCGGGCCGTGACCAGGATGCGGGCACCGCCCTCGACGAGGCGTTTGGCGATGGCCAGCCCCGTGCCATGGGCTCCGCCGGTGATCACCGCGGTTCGGCCGGTGTATTTGGTCATGGGGGGACTTTGGGGGGCGGTGGTTCGGGTCGGCTGAGGGTTCGCTGAGGGTTCACTGATGGTCGCCATCGGTCGCTCTCGATTGCTGATGGTCGCTGATGGTCGCTGACGATTTGGCAGGGGCCGGGGTCCGGAGGCGTCGGCGGGTACCGTTTCCGCATGTGGTTCGGGGTGTTGGGGGCGCTCGTCGTGCGGGGGCGCGACGGCGGCGTGATCGGCGTGCCCGAGGTGAAGGTCAGGACGTTGCTGGCCGTGCTGCTCGCACAGGAGGGGCAGAGCGTCTCCGTGGACCGGCTCGTCGAGGAACTGTGGGGCGCGCGGCCGCCCGCGAACCCGGCGAACTCAACGCAGGCCAAGGTCTCCCAGCTGCGTCGGGCCATCGGCCGGGAGCGCGTCGTGCTGCAAGGCGGCGGGTACCGGCTGGTGCTGGAGGACGCCGAGATCGATGCCGCCGCGTTCCGGGGGATGGTGGAGCGGACGCGTTCCGTGCCGGATGCGGGTGGGCGCGTACAACTGCTGGAGCGGGCACTGGAGTTGTGGCGGGGTTCCGCCTTCGCCGATTTCGCGGACGCGGAGTTCGCGCGCGGGCCGGCCGGCCAGTTGGAGGAGCTGCGGCTCGTCGCCCGTGAGGAGTGGGCCGTCGCGCGGCTCGAACTGGGACAACATGGGCTGGTGGCCGCGGAGTTGGGAGCCCTCGTCGCGGCCCATCCGTTGCGCGAGCGGCTGCGCGGGCTGCAGATGCGCGCCCTGTACGGGGCGGGACGCCAGAGCGAGGCCCTCACCTCGTACGAGCGCCTGCGTGAGGTCCTCGCGGGCGAACTGGGTGTGGATCCGTCCCCGGAACTCGCGTCCCTGCATACGGCGATCCTCCGTCAGGATCATCGGGATCATCAGGATCTTCGGGTGCTCATGGGACGGCCGGAGGGGGCCGGTGCCTCGGGGGCCGGGGCAGGGGCTCGCGGGGGCGGGCTGCCCGATCCTGGGACTCCCCTTGTCGGCCGCGGCCCTGCCCTTCGCGTTCTGGCCCGGCTTCTCGGCGGCCATCGGCTGGTCACGCTCACCGGTCCGGGTGGCGTGGGCAAGACTCGGCTGGCTCTGGAGACCGCGCGGCAGGCGTCAGGTGCCGATGCCGGTGCCGGTGCCGGTGCCGATGGGGTGTGGCTCGTGGAGTTCGCCGGGGTGCGGGGCGACGCCGATGATCTCGCGGGCGCCGTCGCCGCCGCACTCGGTCTGCACGATGAACCGGCCCGGGGCCGGGGCCCCACGCAGCGGCTCGTCGACGCGTTGCGGGAACGGCGCGGCCTGCTCGTCCTCGACAACTGCGAGCATGTCGTCGACGCCGCCGCCGAGTTGACGTACACGCTGCTGCGCGCCGCGCCCCTCCTGCGTATTCTCGCCACCAGCCAGGAGCCGCTCGGCCTGGCCTCCGCCGGCGAGGCGGTGCACGTCGTGGAACCGTTGGCGCCGGCCGACGCGATCGCCCTGTTCACGGCCCGCGCCGTCGCCTCCGCCCCCGGTTTCGACCCCGCCCGCGACCCGGACGCGATCGCCGAGATCTGCCGCCGCCTCGACGGCATCCCCCTCGCGCTGGAACTGGCCGCGACGCGCGTACGGGCCCTGGGCGCGGCGGAGTTGGCGGCCCGGATCGACGACCGGTTCCGGGTGCTCGGACAGCGGGGCGGGCTACGGGGTGCGCCCGCGCGGCAGCGGACGTTGCGCGCGATGATCGACTGGAGCTGGGAGCTGCTCGGCGCGCCCGAGCGGATCGTGCTGCGCCGGCTCGCCGTGCACCACGACGGCTGCACGCCGCGGGCCGCGGAGGCCGTGTGCGCGGGGGGCGGGGTGGAGCGCGCGGACGTCCTCGACGTCGTGGCACGGCTCGTCGACCGGTCCCTCGTCGTCGCGGTCGACACCCCGGCCGGGCCGCGCTACCGACTGCTCGAATCCGTCTCCGCGTACGCCCTGGAACGGCTCGAAGAGATGGGCGACACCGACGCCGTACGCGATCGGCATCTGCGCTACTACCTCTCTCTCGCCGAGCAGGCCGCACCCCGGCTGCGGGACGGCGGACAGCGTGACTGGCTGCTCCGGCTCGACGCCGAGTCCGGCAATCTGCGCTACGCCCTCGCCACGGCCACCCGCGACGACCCGGCCGCCGCGGCGCGCCTCGCCTCCGCGCTGGCCTGGTGGTGGCTGCTGCGGGGACGGCTGACGGAGGCGTACCGGGCGTTGTCCGGGGTGGCGGATCGCGTACAGGCGGACGGCGTGCGGGGGAACCGTGTGCAGGCGGACCGCGTACAGGCGGACCGCCTACAGGAGCCGGCGTCCGGTGAACTGCGGGTGCTGCATGCCGCGTTCGGACTGCTGACCGGCGCCGCCGCCCCCATCGAGGCCCCGGACACGGGCGCAGGTCCCGCGTCATCGTCCGCCCAGTGGCTCTACGCGTACGGCCTCTTCAACGGGGGCGACCCCGACGCCTGCGGACGCCACCTCGACGCGCACCCGCCGCACCCCGACGATCCCTGGTCCGGCGCCGCCGCCCTCGCCCTGCGCTCGCTGCACGCCCTCATCCGCGGCGACCTCGACACCGTACGGCGGGACGGGATGCGATCGGCGGATCTCTTCCGTCAACTCGGGGACCGGTGGGGCGAGTTGCAGACGGTTCAGCCGCTGGCCGCGCTCGCCGAGATCAAAGGATCGTACGCGGAGGCCGAGCGGCTCGGTCAGGAAGGACTGCGCATCGCGGAGGAGCTCGGTCTCGCCACCGAGGTGTCCGCGCGGCTATCCGGGCTCGGCCGTCTCGCGCTTCTGGACGGTGCCTGGGAGCGCGCCCGTGACCTGCACGAACAGGCGCTGCGCCGGGCCGTCGAACAGGGCTACAAGTACGGCGAGATCCACGCCCGGATGGGGCTCGCGCTGGGCGCCCGGCGCTCCGGTGACCTCGACGCCGCCGAACGTCTCCTCGTCCGGCTCCGTGACTGTCACAGCGAGCTGTCGTCGCCCGCGGGTGATCATTTGCTCGCCGCCGAGTTCGGGTTCCTCGCGGAGGTGCGTGGTGATGCGGCCGGGGCTCGGGACCATCATCTGCGGGGGCTGGACGCCGCGCGGGTTCTTGGGGAGCCCCGGGCGTTCGCGCTGTCGTTGGAGGGGTTGGCGGGGGCCCTGTCCTTGGCGGGGGCCGTGGGGGAGGCGGCTCTGTTGTTGGGGGCGGCGGATGCGGCTCGGCGGGGGGTGGGGGTTCCGTTGCCCCTGGCCGAGCGGGTGGATGTGGCGCGGGTCGAGGCTCGGGTTCTGGCCGCGCTCGGTTCTGCCGGGTTTGGCTCGTGGTTCCGGGTCGGTGGGGGGCTTGATCCTGAAGCGGCACTCCAGCGCGCCGTCACGGGGCTCCGCCCCGGACCCCGCTCCTCAATCGCCGGAGGGGCTTGATTTGACGGGGAGCTCGATTGCCGGAGGCGCTGGAATTGGCGGGGGGCTGGACTCCGGAAGCGCTGGAATTGGCGGGGGGCTGGGTTTCCGGAGGCGCTTGATTTGCCGAAGGGCTGCATTTTTCGGAGGCGCTTGATCGCCGGAGCGCTTGCTTGATCTACCGCGGCACTTGATTCGCCGAAGGGCTTGAGCCTGCTGGAAGGGCTGGACTTGCCGGAAACGCCCGAGACTGCCGGACGGGCTGGAGTTGCCAGAGACGCCCGCGACTGCCGGAAGGACCGAACTCGCCAGAGACGCCCGCGACTGCCGAAAGGACCGAACTCGCCAGTAGGCTGCACTTGCCGGGGCGCTTGAATCTGCCAGAGAACTCGAGTCTGCCGGAGGCGCTTGCGTCTACCGGAGGCGCTTGCGTCTGCCGGAGGCGCTCGAACCTGCCGGACGCGCTTGCATCTACCGGAGGCGCTCGAACCTGCCGGACGCGCTTGCATCTACCGGAGGCGCTCGAACCAC